>JADFVP010000195.1 GCA_015222595.1 Pseudomonadota bacterium | reverse complement strand
TGTGTATAAGAGACAGGTCTTACACCAAGGCCGTGCACGACGCAAAGCTCTCTCCTACCGGAAACCCGGAAATAGACGGCGAGTCGCTTAAGTTTTCTCCCGACGCGGACTTCACCTATGTCGCTATCTGCGAGGTCTCTCCAGACGTCAAGATAGAGGGCTACATCGGCATGGAGCTTACTTCAGAGTCCACAGAGGTGACGGACTCCGACATAGACGACGCCATTACAAGGCTGCAGGAGTCGAGGGTTGAGTACTTGGAGGTCGACAGGGCCGCAGCCGACGACGACCTTCTAAACGTAGACTTCGAGGCCTCGGTCGACGGAGTTCCAATCGACGATATTAAGGCCGAGGACTTTCCCGTTGTAATAGGAAGCGGCACACCGTTGCCCGGGTTCGACGAAGCGCTTAAGGGCGTGAAGGCCGGAGCCGCTAAAGAGGTAACGCTACAGATACCGGAGACCTACCAGAACCAGGATCTGGCCGAAAAGGACGCGCTCTTCAAAATAACGGTCAGAACCGTTAAAGAGAAGAAGCTGCCTGAGGTTGACGACGAGTTTGCAAAGGATCTGAACGAAGAGAGCCTTGAGGCCCTGAAGAAGAAGGTCTCCGTAGACCTTGTCGAGCTGAAGGCCGACACGGAGAAGGAGCGGGTAAAGACCGAGATCCTCGATAAGCTGATAGAGGCCAACAAGTTCGAACTTCCCGAGGGGCTTGTAAACAGGTATCACTCGGTTATACTCAACAATATTGTAGATAGCATGAAGGCCGGCAACATAAAGCCCGAAGACGCTAACCTCGGCCCGGACGAACTGAAGGAGAAGTACAGGGGCGAGGCCGAGCGCCGCGTAAAAGAGGATATTGTGCTAGACGCCATCTCGGCTGCCGAGTCCATAGAGGTCGCCACCGATGAGGTCGAGAAGGCTGTCAGGCATCTGGCCGAGCAGAGGCAGATACCGTTCGAGTCACTTATGGGGCGTATAGAGCAGGAGGGTTCGCTCTCGGTCATAGAGGACGGGCTCAAGCACGAGACCGCCTTCGATATGATAATAGCCAAGAAGAAGGTTTAGCGCTCAAAGGCGCTCTTTTATAGAAGCACTTAGATAGCAGTACTCAACTTTGCACTTCCACGGCCGGGTTTAACGGCGTGGATCTAACTCGAACGCAGGTAAAGCAACGGAGGTTTTTTTATGCTGGTCCCAATGGTGGTAGAGCAGACAGGTCGGGGAGAGAGAGCGTACGATATCTTTTCGAGGCTCCTCAAGGACAGGATCATCTTTCTCGGCAGCGGTGTTGACGATAGCGTCGCAAACCTGATCATTGCCCAGCTACTCTTTCTTGAGAGCGAGGACCCGGAGAAGGACATACACCTCTATGTAAACTCTCCCGGAGGCGTCGTAAGCGCGGGGCTAGCCATCTACGACACCATGCAGTACATCAAGCCCGATGTCGCTACCATCTGCATAGGCCAGGCCGCCTCCATGGGCGCGGTTCTGCTGGCGGGCGGAAAGACCGGCAAGAGGTTTGCGCTGCCCAACGCGCGCGTGCTCATTCACCAGCCTTTAGGAGGCGCACAGGGCCAGGCCACCGACATAGATATTCAGGCCAAAGAGATACTGAGGATTCGTGAAGAGCTGACCAAGATACTGATGAATCATACGGGTCAGGACAAAGAGAAGCTCTACCGCGATACCGAGCGGGACTTTTTCATGACCGCACCAGAGGCAAAAGAGTATGGTATAATAGATACAGTCATAGAAAAGAGACTTTTGGCCCCTGCAACTGAAGAAAAGAAGGACGAAAACAAGGATTAGACCTATTTTCACTTCAGTAGAGGCCCATTTTTGACGATATGATACTATGCTTTGCGTATAAATAGGCTAAGGGGCAGCTCGAGTAGGTTAAATGCTGATATTAGAGGAAAAAAGCTCAAATGAATAAAAAAGGCAACAGTTACCTGACATGCTCTTTTTGTAACAAGGGGCAGGACGAGGTTCGCAAACTAGTAGCCGGTCCGCTGGTCTACATCTGCGATGAGTGTATTGAACTCTGTAACGATATAATAGCCGAAGAGTACGAGAAAGAGGAGTTTAGCAAGCGAGATCAGAAGATCCCCAAACCGATGGAGATCAAGACCACGCTCGACGAGTATGTTATCGGTCAGGAGCATGCAAAGAAGGTGCTCGCCGTTGCTGTTCATAACCACTATAAACGTATAGAGGCCAAGACGGCAATCGGCAATGTAGAGATACAGAAGTCGAACATACTGCTGGTCGGCCCCACAGGCTCCGGTAAGACCCTTCTGGCGCAGACGCTAGCAAGGGTGCTCAACGTACCGTTCACCATTGCAGACGCAACTACCCTTACCGAGGCCGGTTACGTCGGTGAAGATGTCGAGAACATAATCCTCAGTCTGCTTCAGAACGCGGATTACGACATAGAGCGCGCCCAGCGCGGTATAGTCTACATAGACGAGATTGACAAGATTTCTCGGAAATCCGATAGCCCGTCTATCACCAGAGATGTCTCCGGCGAGGGCGTGCAGCAGGCCCTTCTCAAGATAATAGAGGGAACCGTTGCAAACGTGCCGCCAAAGGGCGGGCGCAAGCACCCGCAGCAGGAGTTCTTGCAGGTAGATACCTCCAACGTGCTCTTTATCTGCGGCGGAGCCTTCTCGGGACTAGACGACATTATCGCCCAGAGGGTCGGAAACAGAACGGTCGGCTTCAACTCCGAGGTAAAGAAGCATATAAAGGCAGAGAAAGACTCCTCCAAGCTCCTCTACATGGTAGAGCCGCAGGACTTTCTCGGCTACGGCCTCATACCTGAGTTCATGGGGCGTCTGCCGGTTATAGCCACCCTGAACGAGCTTTCGGAGAAAGACCTCGTAAGGATACTTACAGAGCCGAAGAACGCGATAATAAAGCAGTACCAGAAGCTCTTCGAGCTAGAGAACGTAATGCTGAAGTTTACCGACGGCGCACTGGCTGCCGTTTCCAGAGAGTCCCTGAACCGTAAGTCCGGGGCCAGAGGCTTAAGAGCCATACTGGAGACCGCTATGCTCGACACTATGTACGAGCTGCCGTCGCAGAACAATATAAAAGAGTGTATAATCAACGAAGACGTTATCACCGACAAGGCGAAGCCGATAATCGTTTACGGCAACAGGGCCGAAACCGCCTAGTCTCCCGTGCCACCTGGGCCACCTGGGTCGTTTAGGGCTACACGGTCTTTGTGGGTGTTCGAGGCCACTTGGGCCGTTTAGGGTAAGTGGGCTTTCTGGGCCACCTGGGCCGTATCTGGTGTCTGGGCTTCTTAGGGCAAGTCAGCTTTATAGAACGTCGTGGTTGCGTTAATAACCGGGGTCGAGCTGTTAGTCGGTCTTTGTTGAGTAGTCACTCTTATTCGGTCTTTTCGGTCTGCTTTCAGGTACTTGGGGGCTGTACAGTACTCTGGTAGTTGGCCGGGTAGGTAGTAGTTGCATTATACCAATTCCGTTGTATACTGAACTCAGAATCACAACAGTGCTAAATTGTTAAATTAAGGGGCTATGCCCCTTCTTCTGTTTTGCGGGCTTTCCGTTTCGTTTACGAATGGAGGGGCGAGCCGCGTGCAACAGGACCTATGTTTACAAGCGACGATAGTGGAAAAGTAAAGTCGGTTTTTTTCTAAATAAAGCAGGAGGTGGGCGAGTTGGAGAATGATAAGCTCGTAGTCCCATTAATACCTTTAAGAGATATAATAATATTTCCGTATATGGTCGTGCCTCTCTTTGTAGGCAGAGAGAAGTCCATAGCCGCGCTTGAGCGCGCAATGGGAGACGACAAAGCGATACTGCTTGCCGCGCAGAAGAAGGCGAAGATAGAGGAGCCCTCAAGGTCCGACATCTATAACGTCGGTACGCTCGGCACCATACTCCAGCTCTTAAGGCTCCCGGACGGAACCGTGAAGGTGCTGGTAGAGGGCAAGCAGAGGGCGGAGATAAAAGAGTATATAGACGACGACGAATGCTTTATGGTCGAGGCCGTTGAGGTTGACGAGACCGGTGTCGAGACAGTGGAGGCCGAGGCGCTGGTGCGTTCTACCGTCAAGACCTTCGAGTCGTACGTAAAGTTCAACAAGCGTATTCCGCCGGAGATGATAGTCTCCGTCACCTCTATAGAGACTCCGGGCCGTCTGGCCGACACGATAGCCTCTCACCTGACCGTCAAGCTCGAAGAGAAGCAGGCGCTCTTGTCTATCTCCAACCCCGTTAAGCGGCTCGAGCGGCTCTACTCTATCATGGAGAGCGAAATTGAGATTCTCGAAGTCGAGCAGAAGATACGCTCAAGGGTCAAGAGGCAGATGGAGAAGACCCAGAAAGAGTACTATCTCAGCGAGCAGATGAAGGCGATACAGAAAGAGCTTGGCGAGAAGGACGACTTCAAGGGCGAGATCCAGGAGTTCGAAGACCGGATAAAGAAGAAGAAGATGAGCAAGGAGGCGACCAAGAAGGCGCGCCAGGAACTAAAAAAACTGAAGATGATGTCTCCCATGTCGGCAGAGGCGACGGTATCTAGAAACTTTATCGACTGGATAGTCGGTCTTCCGTGGAATGAAGTAACTGAAGAGAACGACGACCTTACCGCAGCGGAAGAGGTGCTCGACCGGGACCACTACGGGCTAAAACCCGTAAAGGAACGCATAGTTGAGTATCTTGCCGTCAGGAGCCTCGTAGACGAGATGAAGGGCCCTATCCTTTGCCTCGTAGGCCCTCCCGGAGTAGGTAAGACCTCTCTGGCGCGCTCTATCGCGCACGCCACGGGCAGGAACTTTGTCAGGCTTTCGCTCGGCGGCGTCAAGGACGAGGCCGAGATTCGCGGCCACCGCAGAACCTATATCGGAAGCATGCCGGGCAAGATAATCCAGTCGCTCAAGAAGGCCGGAAGCAACAACCCTGTCTTCCTGCTCGACGAGGTGGACAAGATGGGGCACGACTTCAGGGGAGACCCGGCAAGCGCGCTCCTTGAGGTTCTCGACCCTGAGCAGAACCATACCTTCAACGACCATTATCTCGATTGCGACTACGATCTTTCGCAGATCATGTTCCTGACTACGGCAAACTCGATGCAGGGCATACCGTACCCGCTTCTCGACCGTATGGAGATAATTCGTATTCCGGGCTACACGGAGCTTGAGAAGCTCCATATAATAGAGCAGTTTCTGTTAGAGAAGCAGCTCAAGCTGCATGGTCTTACAGAGGCCAACATGGAGCTTAACAAGAGCTCTATGATGACCGTGATCAGGCGTTACACCAAGGAGGCGGGTGTCAGGGGCCTTGAGCGCCAGATAGCGGCTTTATGCCGCAAGACCGCCAGAGAGATAATCAAGAAGGGCAAGGACGCGCGGGTAAAGATCGGCAAGAGAACGCTCGCAAAGTTCCTCGGTGTGGAGCAGTACCGTTACGGCACCATAGAGGAGAGTGACGAGATAGGCGTGGCTACGGGCCTTGCGTGGACCGAGTACGGCGGAGAGTTGCTGGCGATCGAGGTCGCTCTGGTGCCGGGTAAAGGCAAGCTGATAATAACCGGCAAGCTCGGCGACGTTATGCAAGAGTCGGCACAGGCGGCCATGACCTACATAAGGAGCCGTGCGGCCGAGTTCGGTCTGGAGAAAGATTTTTACCAGAAGCTCGATATTCATATTCATGTTCCAGAAGGGGCTATCCCGAAGGACGGACCGTCGGCCGGAATAACCATGGCAACGGCCATTGCCTCTGCGCTTCTGAGGATTCCGGTCAAGAAGAGTGTAGCCATGACCGGAGAGATCACGCTTCGCGGCAAGGTCTTCCCTATAGGCGGGCTCAAAGAGAAGCTTCTGGCGGCGCACAGGGCCGGAATACCGACCGTGCTGGTGCCCAAGGAGAATGAGAAGGACTTGAAGGAGATTCCGGCGCTGATACTGAAGAAGGTGACCCCGGTGCTCGTTGAGTATGTGGACGAGGTGCTGGTACGCGCACTCGACGTAAAGGACCGCAGCGAGATATTTACGGCCCCTTTAGATGATAAAAAGGTTCAGTCTCGTACCGAGGAATCCGCAGGTACGGTTGTCAGGCACTAGCAAAGCTGCTATTTGGCTTGACAACCGACCACAAAGTTGTTACAAATACCAGAGAAGCCCCGCCATCTTGCGGGGTTTCTTTGTCATAAAAGTCAGGACAACGGGCGGTTAGCTCAGTTGGGAGAGCGCGGCCCTTACAAGGCTGAGGTCACAGGTTCGAGCCCTGTACCGCCTACCATTTTTTTCCCTGTCGAAGTTCTGATAATAATAGTAAAAACCAGATTGCGGGGCCGTAGTTAAGTTGGTTATAACGCTGGCCTGTCAAGCCAGAGGCCGCGGGTTCGAGTCCCGTCGGCCCCGCCATTTTTTAGTAAATAGAAGGGGGTTACCTGTACAGGTAACCCCCTTTTTATATTGTCATCTCTTTTAGATTCGAATTGCTCTGTGTCGTCCCCGGTGCTGCCGCAGGACATCAGGGTCAGACCTTTGTCACGCGGTTCCTGCCCTCTGCCTTCGAGTTGTACAG
>JADFVP010000194.1 GCA_015222595.1 Pseudomonadota bacterium | reverse complement strand
GCTTCACTATGACGAAGTACACGAGTTCTCATAACGTATCAACGCTCCTTCCCACCTCTTTGCCAAATGAAAAGAACTCGGGTGCCGACTGGTAGGCCAGAAAGCCGAGTAACATGAAGCCGGTAGCCGCGTGAAAAATTATTACCGGCAGGAACATCTGCATAACGACTATCAAGATACCGAAGGTCGCCTGTAGCAGCACCATGCCGAGAGCTATTGCAAAGCGGCGTGCGTCGATTCCGGCCTTAACGGCTTTGTACAGAACCGCTGCGGTCAGGAGAAGAATAATTACCGCCGAAACCCTGTGCGTAAAGTGGAGCGCGACCAGGTAGCTCGACATGTCCGGTATAATCTTACCGCCACAGAGCGGAACATCCGGGCATGCAAGAGTCGCCCCCGAGTACCGGACAACAATTCCAAGCACCACCTGAAGGTAGACAGCCCCGAAGAGAAGCCTGAAGTACCCCTTGGTGTCGGCCACAGAGTCCGTGCCCTTGGCTTTGGAGATCAGAACGTACCTGAGCGTAAAGAGCAGGCAGATAAGTACGAGAGTAGCTATTACAAGATGCGAGCTGATTATAGCAATATGCGTGAATGTTGAAAGCATCGGCGCCTCTATAAGAACGGTTATACCGCCAAGGAGCACGCCTACTGCCAAGAGCGAAATCATTAAAGAGGTGAAGACCCTCGGAAGACCCTTGTAGTAGCGCCAGACGACGAGCGTAGAGACTAAAATAAGTGCTGAGGTTATTCCGCCAAGAAGCCTGTGGCTCCACTCGAACCAGATAGAGAGTTCAAGCGGTGGAACTACAGTGCCGTAGCAGAGCGGCCAGTCGGGACAAGCAAGCCCTGAGCCTGTACTCGTAACAAAGGTACCCATTACCATCAATAAATATGTGAATAGAACGGTTGCGCCTAGCACAATACCGATCTTTGATCCGACTCTCTTCTTATTAATCATAATAAAAACTCCTTTATTCCTCTTCCCCTCTTCGGCCACCTGTTCCGGAGCCTATGGCGAAGTCCTTAAGAGTGAGTTGTCTCGCCGGGGGCGGCAGACGCCGCCCCCGGCAAACACAACTCAGTAAAACTTACTCACCGTAGCCGTAAGGATCAAAGTCCTCACAGTCCGGCACTTCTGGCCAGTTACCGGGCCCAGGAGGAGTGGTAGTCGTCCATTCGAGCGACTTGGAACCCCATGGGTTGTCCGGAGCAGGCTTACCGGCAAACAGAGAGTGCAGCCACGAGATGAGTATTATAAGAAAACCGACAGCGAGAATAAACGCGCCATAAGTAACTAACCTCTGCCCGTCCTCTAGCTGCGGCATCTGTGCATAATCGAAGTACCTTCTCGGCATTCCCTCAAGGCCTACGAAGAACATAGCGAAGAAGGTAATGTTAACGCCTATGAATGTAATGACAAAACCGATCTTGCCGAGCGTCTCGTTATACATCTTGCCCGTGAACTTGGGCCAGTAGTAGTAGATGCCTCCTATAATGGAGAACGTTCCGGCAACAGCCATTACATAATGGAAGTGCGCTACGATGAAGTGCGTATCGTGTATGAAGATGTCAAGAGCGGCAAGCGCAAGCGGGATACCGGTCAACCCTCCTATAAGGAAGAGGAAGATGAAACCGACCGCGTACAGCATTGGTGTCTTGAACTCTATCGCCCCACGGTAAAGCGTACCGATTATGCTCAACACACAGAGCCCGACCGGCACACTTATAAGAAGCGTACTCATCATCATACCTATCCTTATCCAGTTCGGCATTCCTGAGGCATAGAGGTGATGTATCCAGACCTCTCCGCTTACGAGCAGGATTCCGCCAACTCCTCCATAGACCGCAACCTTGTAGTTGAAGATACGGTTGCGGGCGAATGTGGCGACTATGTCGAAGATGATTCCGAGTACCGGAAGCAGTATGACGTAGACAGCCGGGTGGGAGTAGAACCAGAAGAGGTTCTGGTACAGCAACACGTCTCCTCCGCTTGTCGGCGAGAAGAAGGTCGTACCGAGGTACTTATCCATTGAGATCATGGTTACAGCCGTTCCGAGTATCGGAACAAAGATAAGCTGCAGTATAAAGGCCGCCATAGTGCACCATACGAACATGTTGAGCTTGCCCCATCTCATGCCCGGAGCGCGCATGTAGATGATGGTGGTTATAAGGTTAACACCACCGGCTATCGACGCAAAGCCCATTATAAGGACGGTGAACGAATAGAAGGCCGTGTTGCCCGGACTCAAAATAGAGTACGGCGGATAGGCTGTCCACATGATATCAGGCGGGTTCGGGACCACAAAGGTCAGAAGCGCCAGGACAATACCCATCCAGAAGAGCCACAGACTGAGTGCGTTAAGACGGGGGAACGCAACATCCTTGGCCCCTATCTGAAGCGGTATCAGCCAGTTGGCGAAAAAGCCTGTAAGGGCCGGTATCTGGAAGCCCAGGATCATGGCCGCGCCATGAAAATAGAGCCATACATTATACGTATTCGGGTCTGTTATCGTCGGGCCTACGCTTGAGAGTTCGATCCTCATCAGCATTGCCATCAGACCGGCTACGGCAAAGGCCGCAAGCGAACCGATAAGATACAGGATACCGACCCTTTTATGGTCGATGGTAAAGATCCATTCTCTTAAGAACTTACCTATTCCTCCTTTAGATCCACTCATAATCAGGCCCCCCCTTCTGTAAGTGCTGCCTGCTCAGAAGCGAGCCAGGAGTCAAACGCCCCTTGCTCCATCGCTATAACCTTGCCAGACATGTTTGAGTGAAGCATTCCGCAGTACTCCGCACACGTTATAAGATGCTCCCCTACCTCTTTCGGGTAGAACCAGAGGTACGTTACCCTTCCTGGCATAGAGTCCTCTTTTACCTTGAAGTCCGGAATAAAGAGAGAGTGGATAGTATCCGCACTCGTCATCCTGACGAGTATCGGCTTGCCTGCCGGAACCCTCAGTTCATTATAGGTCTCCACGCCGCCCGCGTACTTAAACTTCCAGGACCACATGGCGCTCTCTAACTGTATCTCGTAAGCATTCTCCGGCGGGGTGCGGTAGGTGTTCCAGAGCGTCCAGCCCTTTGCACCCAGATAGAGATCGTCCGCCATAAAGACGAAGATAGGAATAAACGCCCAACCAAGCATCGCGGCCTTGGAGAGCTTTACGGGTTTCCCCTCCTGATTAGGTCTCTTTCTTCTGTATGCGAAGAGAAAATAGAGAGTAACCAAGGCAAACAGAATGCCGATTATGGTTATATCTATCATCACTTCACGCCAAAGATGATTGTATCCCTCTACGATATCCGGTATCGCTCCGGCGGTCGGATAATGACCCCCTTCGCTTTGTGCGGAACTGAGCCCCGCAAGACCGAAGACCATTAGAAGAGATAACAGAGGATAAAATCTCCTGCGCATGACATTACCTCCTTGCTCTTTTTTTAAAGACTAAGATTGAAATAAATATAAATCCGGCACTCAAAAAGAAAGAGCCGACTCCAATAAAAAACGGATAATTGATCGTATAACTACCTTCTTCAAAGTTGTACGAGTAGCACGCTATCAGGTACAGGTCCGACAGATCCTTTATCTTAGACCTTCCGGTCTTACCGAACCCTGCCTCGGCAATAGCTATACCGAGATCCTTCTTCTTCATCTGTGCACCATACAGATATCTCGAAACCCTGCCGTCGGCAGTCAACACAATAAAGACGTTCGGATGGGCGAAGACCTTATCACTATTCGACCAGAAGAAATTGAAACCGACACTCTTCGTCAACGTTTCGATCTCTTCGGGGTTCTTCATGATCGCGACCTTCCATGCGCCTTCGAGCGCGCCCGGAAAACCGATCCTCTCTTCAAACATCCCCATCTCCAACGCGTCATCAGTCTTGTCGAACGAAAGAGTCAGAACGGAAAAATCCCGCCCCGGCACATGACCTTCTATAGAGCTGAACATCTCCTTCATGGTCGCGTTGACTGTCGGACAGACACCGTCGCACTCGTAGTACGACAAGACCAGTACCATGGGTTTCGAGTCTATACGGCTCTCGAGCGTGAACTCTCGCCCGGCTCCGTCACTCAGAAGGTAATCCCCTCTGACTTTTGCACCGAGAAATGAGGTCTCATCAATTTTGAGAATAGAAGGATCGTGACTGTTCTCGGGTACCTGCACATACTCAGCAGTAGCCGGAACAACCGAGACCGCAAGACTCAGAATCGATAAAAGAAAAAGTAACCTCAAAACAGACATAACGCTCCCGTACAGGTAAAAGGCTCTACCAGAAGTAGACCTGTGAGACGACAAAGAACCAGACAATATCGACAAAGTGCCAATACATTGAAATGCTCTTGACGTACGTCTTACTGATCGACCCGCTAAGGGCCATAAGAAGCGCCGCAAGGAACATACAGAGCCCCACCACAACATGAGAAGCATGAAAACCGGTTATGGAGTAGAAGACCGAACCGAAAATATTCGTGCTTGTCGTGAAGCCGCCATGGAGAAGGTGCGACCACTCAGAAGCGCTGAGTCCAAGAAAGATTGCTCCGAGTATAATAGAGACCACCAGGAACCCTATAAAACCCTTGCGGTCATCATGCTCTAGCTTATGCTCGGCAAAATGCATTGTGATGCTTGACGATACCAGGATTATGGTCATTACTATCGGAGTGGTATAACCGATATGCGGGCTTCCCTCAGGAGGCCACACGTCAGCCGTCAACCTGAGCACCCAGTACGCAACAAGGAAGCCGATAAAGATAAAGGCCTCGGCAAGTATGAAGAGCGGCATTGCGGGTGTGCCCAATCCCTGCTCTTTGGTGTACATGTTTATGGGGCCAATCGACTCCTTAGCCCAGCCTATGACCGATATCAGAATAAGCGGTACGCCTATTCCGAGACAGACGACCGACATAAAAAGACTGTCGTAGACAAAGTACATGGAGAATGCGAATGGGGCGAAAAAGAGAATGCCCACACTCAGCACAAGGGGCCATGGACTTGACTCCCATTCATGGTGTTCTACAGCATCTTCCGACATAACTACACCTCCCTGTTTGGTTTTACTAATAAGCGAAGCGACTGACTTTATATGAATAAGACTTAATTGCCTTACTTTTACTCTAAATTATTTTTTGTCTAGCCCGGCGCTGCAAGAGTCAAAAGGGCTAACGAATTAAGCTTACAGTTTCAAAGGTTTAAAGAGCAAGCGGACCATAATTGTCTTTTAAGATGACAAAAAAACGCGTGCTCAACTCTTGCTCTTTAGCTTCTTTCTTTTCTTCAAGCCCGACTCCGAAAGCTCCTTGAAGTTGCAGGAACTAAAGAAGCCGAGAAGCCTCTTCTGGGCCTCCCCCCAGACATCGTGCACCGGGCAGACAGAATCGTTGGCGCAGTAGCCCTCGTTTATCAGACAGTCGTTCAGGAAGATCGGGCCTTCGACCGCCTCTATTATATCGAGAAAACTGATCTCGCTAGGGGTCTTCGTCAGGACAAAGCCGCCGTCGTGTCCGCGTACCGACCGGACAAAGCCTTTCTTGCCGAGAGTCTGAAAGAGCTTGGCAAGATAAGCTGGAGGTACGCCCTGGGCCGTGGCAATCTCTTCTATGCCGGTCGGCTTTACGGTATCTTCCTTGCCGGAGAGGTAGAGCACTCCCCGTATCGCATACTCTGCTGCCTTGCTCAATCTGAACATCTATGTGTCACCTCAGCTAAAAAGATATAAAAGACCTTTTATGTCCTGAATAAGGCCATTGCGACACCAAAAAGAAAGATCCGCCTAGAATCTGCTGTAAATGGGTTAATTAGACCCTTTTTATCCTATATAAACAGGTGTGTCAACTCCTTTTTGGACTTTTTCTAATCTTCCTCTAATCTTTTTTTGTTTCAGAGCAT
>JADFVP010000193.1 GCA_015222595.1 Pseudomonadota bacterium | reverse complement strand
GCGGAGTGTCGTTTTGAGTTTCGCCTGCTGTTTCGTCTGGTGTCTCAGAAGGAACTTCCGGGGTGTCGGGCGCATGAACAATAAAGACGCTCTGGCACTTTGTGCAGCGCACCTTTACGCCGCGTCCCGTTATTCTCGACTCATCAAGCCGGAACTTGGTAGAACAGCTGTCGCATTCGATTATCATTAGGAGGATACCCTCGGAGTTTGCTGTAAAGTGGAAGACACGTAAACTGATATGATACGTAGTAGCATATGAGCAGTTCGATTGCAAGCCCTGCCTCCGCTCTTTGGCTCTTGCTCTAGCCCCCCGAAGAGCAGACGGATGCGGCCAAGGCCCGTGTCTGCTTAAAGGTCTGTAACATGAGCGCAAAACCTGCTATACTCAACACTGTCCGAAGGGTTCCGTTCGTCCTTCGGACCTACTTATATTATCTGACCTACAGGCACGACTGCCTGTTACAAAATACGGGAGATTCTAAAAAACATGTTAAAGCTCGCACTCTTTCTGCATATAGTATCCGCTATCTTCTGGGTAGGCGGAATGCTCTTTCTGTCCTTAGTGGTAGCGCCATTTTTAAAGACCATGCCCGACCCCAGAGACCGCTCAAAGGTCTACCAATTCGTCGGCAAGAAGTACCGGCTCTTCGGCTGGATAGCTATTATACTGTTGGTCATAACAGGGCCGATCATTCTGCACGGTTTTTATGGCATAACGCCCAGCATGTACTTCTCATCCACGACGCTATCGACCGGCTTTGGCCATGCGTTGGTGGTTAAACTTATTCTGGTCGCGTTTCTGCTCACGTCAAGCCTTGTGCACGACTTCTTTATAGGTCCGAGGGCTCGCGGGTCGAAGAGCTACAGTTTGATAGCAAAGATCTTCGGCAGGGGTAATCTCATTGTGGCCCTCTTTATAATTATCTGTGCGGTTCTCATCAGGGCAGGCGGCTGATACTCTTCCGGGGTGACTACTACTCATAGCATAGGGGTCTGTTGTGGCGCACAAGTTCAATCCCGACCATATTGCAAAACTCCTGAAGCCTGAACGGGCGAAGGAGACGGAGCCGGTCGGCCTCCTGGGCTCCATAGGCCTCGGCGCAGGCTCTACGCTTGTTGACATCGGCTGCGGGCCCGGCTTCTTTACACTTCCGGCCTCGGTTATCGTCGGGGCCGAGGGAAGAGTCTATGCGCTCGACACCGAGCCTAAGATGCTCGACGCCATAAAAGAGCAGAACCCCCCGGACAACGTCACCCTTCTAACCTCCACAGAGCACGAACTCCCAATAGAAGACAAGAGCTGCACGCATGCGCTTTTAGCCTATATGTTCCACGAGGTAGAGGCTCCGCTGGAATTTCTCTTTGAGGTTCGCCGCGTGCTCGACAAGTGGGGCCACGTGGCAATAGTAGACTGGGACGTTGTCGAGGAGGAGAGGGGGCCGCCATTGCGCGAGCGCATAGAGCCGATGCAGGTTGCCGCGCTCCTCTTTGAGGCCGGCTTTACCGACCCGGAGATAACCAAGCTGAACGCATCGCACTACATGGTAACGGCGGCAAAGTAGAGCAGCTTGCGCTGTTTCTATTTGTCGGGAGCTTTTGAGGTGGGAAGTTGCTAGTTAGACTGGAGTTGCTAGTGGGTTCTGTTAAAAAAGAAATAAACAACTCTATTTTAGAACTCGTCAAGGGCGACATCACCACCGAGGCGGTTGATGCTATAGTCAATGCCGCCAACTCGCGCCTGACCGGCGGCGGAGGCGTAGACGGCGCCATACACCGCGTCGGCGGCCCCTCTATAATGGTCGAGTGCGACAAGATTGGCGGCTGTGTGACCGGTACGGCCGTAATAACCACGGCAGGGAACCTGCCGGCGAAGTATGTCATCCACACGGTCGGGCCTATCTATAAGGGATATGGCAACGAAAGAGCCGGCACGAGGGGCTAGGCCGAGCTGCTCGCTTCGAGCTACCGTTCGAGCCTTGCGCTGGCTAAAGAGCACGGCTGCGTATCAATTGCCTTTC
>JADFVP010000192.1 GCA_015222595.1 Pseudomonadota bacterium | reverse complement strand
CTTCTGTATCGAGGGCAGCGACTCCTTGAAGAGCACCAGCACGATAAGGGCCATGAGGCACATGACAAAGAGGGCGAAAAAGTAACTTACGCCCTTAAAAATCCTGTCGCCGGTGTTGCCTGCGTTCTCTGTAGTCTCTGTGGACATGCCTGTTCTTCTTAAGTAGTTGTCAGCTAAAATAGATAGTGCGAAAAATAGGCGTAAGGTTCGTGAAGTATTCACGAACCTTACGAAAAAAAACCTATCAGTCTCCCGGCACAAAAGCCAGAAGAGTTTTAACTCTGTAACTTCAGCCCCGTTTTACTTCCAGACAGGCGCGCCGGAGCACTTAATCGTCTCAGCCCAGGTCTTCTCCATAAGGGTGTAGACCTCTTTGGGCATCGGCACATAGTCGAGCGAGAGCGCCATGTCGGCCCCATTCTTATAGGCCCAGTCGAAGAAGTCGAGCACTGCCTTGGCGTTCGAGCAGTTCTTCGCTTCTTTATGAATGAGTATAAAGGTTGCGCCCGCTATCGGCCACGCCTCTTTACCGGCGGTGTCGGTCAAGACAACCGCAAAGCCCGGCGTGCCCTTCCAGTCGGCCCCTGCGGCCGCAGCGCTAAAGCCCTCCATGTTGGGCTCCACGAAGTTACCGGCCCTGTTCTTTAGCCTCGTATGCACGAGTCTGTTCTGGAGCGCATAGGCGAATTCCACGTAGCCTATGGAGTTCTTTATCCTCTTTACGTACGTTGCCACTCCCTCGTTGCCTTTGCCGCCGACTCCCGTAGGCCAGCTTACGGCCTTGCCAAAGCCGACCTTGCTCTTCCACTCGGCGCTGACCTTGGCCAGGTAGTTGGTAAAAATCCACGTCGTGCCGCTGCCGTCGGAGCGGCGAACCACGGTTATTCTCTTGGCAGGAAGCGCTACACCGGGATTGAGCGCTGTGATACGCTCGTCATTCCACTTGGTTATCTTCTTAAGATAGATATCGGCCAGAAGCTCCGGCGTGAGCTTCAGCTCTCCGGCCTTTACGCCCTTTATATTTACCACCGGTACGACTCCACCCATTACCATCGGAAACTGCAGGAGCCCGGCTTTGGCAAGCTCTTCGGGGGCCATAGGGGCGTCCGAAGCGCCAAAGTCCACAGTGCCCTCTACGGCCTGCCTGACGCCGCCGCCTGAGCCTATCGACTGGTAATTTATCTTTACGCCGGTTGCTTTATTGTACGCATAGGCCCACTTAGCATAGATCGGGTAAGGGAATGTCGCTCCCGCGCCGTTTATCAGGGCCGAAGCCATAACGGTCTGCGCCCCAAAGAGGACGGTAAGAGCGAGCACTGCGCCTAAAAGAAACTTTTTCATCTTATTTACATCTCCTAAAATTTAACAGGTTAAACACTTGACCATCTTCTCCGGTCGTTTATAAAATCTATACTGCCTTTGTAACACTTCCCTTTGTAACACTTCTATGTGACAGCACTGTTACAGCACGGTCACAGTACCGAGTCACCTTAAAAAAACCGGCCTAAAAGACGTACTGCGTCCGCAAGAAGAGCTCGTTTTTGTTGCTGTCCTGTACCCCGTCAACGTCGGAGCCCATGCGGTAGGTTCCCTGTATCTTAAGATCGTGGCCGTGTATGTAGTAATTTACGCCGACTGACGTTCTGGTCCACTTTGTGGCGTAGTTGTCGGCATCTAACGACTGATACCCTGCCACCACCTCTACGCGTTCAGGAACCACCATGTAGCCACCCTCGACGGAAAGGCTCTTGAGCTTGGTCTCTCCGTTCAGGTAGATTCCCGAAGTCACGGCCTTATCGACCGTCTTGGCCGAAAACTGGTTGTACTGGGTATCTAAAGAAGCCCCCTGCACACGCACTCCTGCGCTTACCTCAAGACCCGTTACGGTGTCTACATCGGCCGTACCAGCACCGCTGTCCACTCCATTTGTAGTATAGGTATTGTTGTCAGAGTCGTTATTCCATACAAAGGCTCCGACGCCTACGGTCGCCTTCAGGCTCTCGGTTACTATATTTCCCTGTCCGAACGGAAGGTAGCCGAAGGGGTGGTAGTCTACGCGGCCTCCAACTGTCCAGCCCTCGTTGAAGTCCGCGTTCTTGTTAACAGGTGTGTCGAAGTCGAGCTTCGAAGAGTCGGGGTCGATGGAGGTCGAAGTTGCTCCTGCGGCCCATGTAACGGTCTTATCTCCATTTGCGCCGCTCACGAAGAGCCCTAGCTGCTTGTCGAGCGAACCGTAGTCGTGCGAGCCGGTAAATGTGCGCTCGGCCAGGTGCTGCTTCTTAGACGATGTCAGGTTTTCGCGCGAGAACGGAAAATCAATCTGCCCTATAGTAACTACCGTACTCCCGTAACCTGTGTAGCGCATAAAAGCCTCTTTTACGGCGACTTCATTGTCACCCGAAGCCTTGCCCATCTCTAGCTGTATCTTGCCCGTCCAGTCCTTGTAGAGGCTTCCCTCTATATACGGCCTCAGGTACCTGAACTGAAGAACGTCCGTATCGGTGCCGTTCTCTACGTCTGTGCTCTGATACTGAAGTATCACGCGGCCTCCGAACTTCAGGTACTTATCTCCCTCTTTATAGACGGTTATGCCTGAAGCGTCCGCTGAAGGAACCGCGACCGAAAAGAGCGCCAACGAGAGCAGCCCAACAGAAAGTCCTCTTACAACCTTACCTATTTTTGTCATCTTTTTATTATCTCCTAATGTTTGATCTCTATATAAAAAAGGCTCAACCTATCTCTCTCTTTTACCGAATTATAGATAATCATTGTTACAGCAATATTACAAGCATCTGTTTTTTGTGTGACAGATGGACCGGTCCGGCTCTCGGAGCGAGAAACGGAGCGGATAAAGAGTTTGACACGTAAAGTTCGGTTCGGGTAGGATATAAGAGACTTAACCGTACGTACAGAGCCGGTTACCGGCGCAATTGTGCATTAAAAGGAGCCAAGAGCATGGGGACCAAGAAATCGCAATCACTTCTAAGAGAAGCCACTAAACTTATTCCCGGCGGTGTCAACTCGCCCGTCAGGGCCTTTAGTGCGGTCGGTTCCAAGCCGCTCTTTATCAAGAAAGCCTCAGGAGCGAGGGTAACGGATGCCGACAACAACACGTACATAGATTATGTCGGCTCATGGGGCCCCATGATAGTTGGCCACGCCAACCCCAAGGTAGGCGCCGCTCTGAAGCGTGCGATAGACCGGGGCACGAGCTACGGCGCTCCTACGGAGTCCGAGATTACGCTCGCTAAAATGGTGATAGAGGCGATGCCCGCAATGGAGATGGTCCGCTTCGTAAGCTCCGGCACGGAGGCCACGATGAGCGCTATACGGCTTGCGCGCGGAGTCACCGGGCGCGACAGAATTCTGAAGTTCGAAGGCTGCTACCACGGCCACGCCGACAGCCTGCTCGTAAAGGCCGGTTCGGGTGCTGCTACACTCGGTATGCCGAGCAGCCCCGGGGTACCGAAATCACTTGCAAAAGAGACCTACAACGCGATCTATAACGATCTCGGCTCCGTAGAGAAGATCTTCAAGAAAGACCCCAAGGGCATAAGCTGCATTATCGTAGAGGGCATACCGGGCAACATGGGCGTTGTGCCTCCTGTAGAGGGCTTTATGAAAGGGCTTAAAAAGATCTGCAAGAAGTACGGCGCGCTCTTGATAGTAGACGAGGTTATGAGCGGCTTCAGGCTCTGCTACGGCGGGGCGCACCAGACGTACGACATCGTGCCGGACCTAGTCTGCCTCGGCAAGGTTATAGGCGGCGGGCTGCCCGTAGGTGCCTTTGGCGGGCGCGCCTCTATAATGAAGCAGCTCTCTCCGACCGGGCCGGTCTATCAGGCCGGAACGCTTTCTGGAAACCCTATTGCAATGACCGCAGGAATAGAGACGCTGAAGATACTGGCCAAGCGCGGGCAGTACAAAAAACTCTTCAAGCTGACCGACGCGCTAACCTCAGGCATTGCCGAGATAGCCGCTCGCCGTTCGGTTGAGAGCTGTGTTGTCAAGCGCGGTTCTATGTTCACGCTCTTTTTTACCGCAGAGCCGCCGCAAAACTTCACCGAGGTCTGCAAGGCCGATCTTAAGAAGTTTGCCAAGTACTTCCGCCGGATGCTCTCACACGGCATCTACATAGCGCCTTCGGCGTTCGAGGCCTCCTTTATGAGCCTCGCCCATACCGATAAAGATATTGCCAAGACGCTAGAGGCCGTTGACAAGAGCTTTACCCGGCTCTAAAGGCTTTACAGACTGTATAACGCAAAAGAGGCCGCGTACCCAGCAGGGTACGCGGCCTCTTTTTTTATACTCTGCTCAATACTAAATCAATATTGGCACAACTCTAAAACCTCTTACGAATTGGGCGTAGCGCGCCCTCAGTGCCCGGCGGTATCCACGGCGTCGAGCAGCTCGGAGATCGTATACGGCTTGGACACGAACTTGTAGCCCTTCTCATGAATAACCGACCACTGCGACTTCTGGTCCATATGGCCGCTCATCAGCAGCACGTTCAGCTTCGGGTTCTGCTCCTTGAGTTCACTAACGAGCGTCAGCCCGTTGTCGCCCGGCATAACAACGTCGCTCAGCACCATATTGAACTTGCCGTTCTCGCGCTCGAATATCTCGCGGGCCATTTCAGCATTTGAGGCCTCAAAGACGTTATAACCGTTGGACCCGAGCAGCTTGGCCACCGGCTCCCTCACCCCGTCTTCGTCCTCCACCAGCAGTACCCGCTCTCCACGGCCATTGATCTTCTTCGTCAAACCTATAAGGGCGTTTTCATCGGGGAGAGCTGTCTTGGTTGAGGACGGGAAGTAGGCGCTGAAGGTCGTTCCCTCCCCTACGGTACTCTCTACATCTATCCACCCGCCGTGCTTCTTGGCTATTCCGTGCACGACCGCAAGGCCGAGGCCCGTGCCCTTGCCCTGCTCTTTTGTCGTATAGAAGGGATCGAATATCTTGGTCATAACGGAACCGTCTATGCCTGTTCCGTTATCGCGCACAGAGATACGGACGTAGCTGCCGGGCCGGGCTTCGGGGCAGATAGAGGAGCAGTCCACCGGGCCGAGTTCCACGTTATCGGTCTTAATAACCACGCGGCCTCCCTCTGGCATGGCATCGCGCGCGTTGACCGTAAGGTTCATTACGAGCTGATCCATACCGCCCTTGTCGGCCTCTATGCTCGCCAGATCTGCGCTAAGGGCCGTTACTATCTCGACATCTTCGCCTATCAGGCGGTCGAGCATCCTACTTAGTCCGTTAACGGAGTCGTTGACAGAGAGCGGAATGCACTTCAGGGGCTGCTTGCGGCTAAAGATAAGGAGCTGTCGGGTCAGATCCTTTGCGCGCTCGGCAGAAGAGAATACCTGCTTGAGGTCTCCATACGCCTCATGCTCTTCGCCTATCCTGTCCATGGCCAGATGAGTGAAGAGAACTACCGACGTCAGTATGTTATTGAAATCATGCGCCACGCCGCCTGCAAGCTGCCCTATCGCATCCATCTTCTGGGACTGAAGCAGCTGCGCCTCAAGTTTCTTGTGCGCTGTCTTGTCCCTTATGATACCCCGGTAAGAGACCGAGCATCCGTCTTCATTGTAGAATGAGCTGGCGGTTATACTCGCTATTATCTCCGCGCCGTCCTTCTTCTTCATAACGACTTCAAAGTCGCGCACAAAGCCGCGCGACTCTATCTCGCTTCTTAGCCGTTCCCTGTCATGCGCGTCCTGGTAGAGGCTCTCTGCAACATTGAGCCCCAACATCTCTTCACAAGAGGAGTACCCGAAAAGCTCGACTCCGGCGGCGTTTATGTCGAGCAGTTCGCCCTCCGGGGTAGCGATAAAGACTACGTCGAGAGAGTCCTCGAAGAGGGTACGATACCGCCTCTCAGAGGCCTTTATCGCCTCTTCGGCCTCTTTACGCTCGGTAATGTCCTCCTTTACCGCAAGGTAGTTTGTTATTACGCCCTCTGCGTCTAAGACCGGGGAGATGGTGGCGTCCTCCCAGTAGAGGCCGCCGTCCTTCTTCTTGCTCTGGAAGACTCCGCGCCAGTCGCGCCCCGAAGTGATCGTCTCCCATAACTGTTCGTAGAACTCCGGCTGGTGGGCAGTGGACTTCAATATTCTCGGGCTCTTGCCTATTACCTCTTCGGCCTTATACCCCGTCAGCTCCGTGAACTTAGGGTTGACGTACTCTATGGTTCCTTCGGCGTCGGTTATGACTACGGTAACAGGGCTCTGCGCAACGGCATGAGAGAGCTTGTGAAGCTCGGTCTCGGCCCTCATCCGCTCAATCTCCAGCGAGACCCTGCCGGCGATGATCCTCATAACATCCTGCGCGCTTCGCGGAGGCGTAAGCCTCTTTCTCGATATTGCGCAGAGCACACCTACAGCCCTGCCCGCTTTATCGACTAGGGACATGCCTATATAACCCTCGGCATTCATTTCGATAAGGTCCTTATCGTCCGGGAACCTCTCGCTGACACCTGACATAAAGACGCCATAGCCTTCGTTTATGACTACTTCACATGGCGTACCGGCCAGGGGATATGAAAATCCCTTTACTACTTCGGAATCGACCTGCATGGAAAGAGTGTTGATCTCCCCCCCGGAGTCGATTTCCCCTATTATGACGACATCGACATCGAGCCACTCGCGAAGGGAGATTACTATCTTGTCGAAAAACTCCTGGCCTACCCCGCCTACCGTGCTCTCTACAAGGGCCTGTAGCGCGGCCTCGGACTTACGCCTCTCTGTTATGTCGCGGACAACAGTAATTATGTAGCTCTTGTCCCCTTCCTGTACCAGTTTTACGTTCTTCTCGACCGCAAAGACAGTTCCGTCACTCCTGATGTGCTCGCCTTCAGCAATTAAGAAGCCGAACTTTCTTACTCTCTCGACATGCTCTTTCCACAAATACTTGTCTGTAAGCACGCCGTCAACGTCTGTTACTCGACGGTCCAAGAGTTCGTCTCTTGAGTAACCGAGGTTCGTACAGGCCGTGTTGTTAATATCTATAAGTGCGCTCGTCTCAGGGTCTATTACGAGCACCGAGTCTTTCGTCTGGTCCATCAGGTCTCTAAAGAGCCTGAGGTCGCCCTCAACCTTGACGCGCTCATCCATCTCGGCGCGAAGAGCCGAGTTTGACTCAAGCAGATCGGCCTCGGCCACGGCGCTGAGTTGAACATGTCGCATCATGGGACGAAGCACTAGAAAGTAGAGGGGTAAGACGGCAAGGCCGGCAAGGAGAAAGGCGTCGAGAGCGGCCTCAGAGTAAATCGACAGAGGCTCAAAGGCCAGCTCTATAAAGAGCATAATCACGGCTTCGGCCACCAGAATAGAGGCCAGCGTGACTACAAAAAGCCATAAGGGCTTATAAAAGATCCTGCATGGCTGGACTACATTTAGTCTGTCATTACTATCCATGGCATAAAACCTCCAGCGAGCGTGAGTAGGCGAATCGAACCAGTATTTGCAGGGTCTACAGTGTACCTGCCAGGTACACTGACTCAGCTAATATATCGGTTAATATTGGTCTTTACTTTACATTGATATGCTATAGCATCACATAGTGTTCTGGTGCGAGTTGCGCGTAGACAGGATAAAAGTATCAAGAACTGAGTGATGATACTGAAAATAGTAAGGGCTGGCGTTAAACTACAGAGCCGTACTTCCAGAGCTGCATGTCAACATACCGGAATCCGTTGCCGGTGGGGGGCAGAGCCCCCCACCCTTAAATACAGTAATCACAAGAGCGGTACAAATAGTATGAGCAGCAGAGCAATTAACAGCCGGAAATCGGACATTTACGTCCTATTTACCAGCCGGGCAACAGTAAAAATTGTGTTTGTTCCCATATATAAATCTTTTCGTATAATATCTTATCGCTGTAATAGTCGAAAACTTTAGCGAAAAAAGCAAAAAAGTGCATAAAAATCAACATGTTACAATACTTCCATCCAGCGTGAAGCCTGTTCGCTCCACCCTTCTGACGCAGTTTTCACATCTAATACATCTATAGTCTCACAATGGTTATTAAAAGTGAATTAGGCCAGAGAGAGCAGAAAGAGGCCGAGCAGGACCCGATAGATGACGAACGGGGTCATGGAGACCGAGGAGATGAGCTGGAGAAATAGGTGTATGGTCAGGTACGCAGAGCCAAAGGCGACACAGAAAGCTACAATGAGCGGCTGGAGCTCAATTGGTGTGGCGGCCCCGGCAAGCCCGACACCCTCGGAAGCCCCCGCAAGCGCGCCTACGACCACCGCAAGAAGAAAGCTGAAGCGCGCGGCGGATGTGCGGTTAAGGCCCATGAAGAGCCCTGCGGTTATGGTTATGCCGGAGCGCGAGGTGCCGGGAATAAGGGCCAGCGCCTGGGCAAAGCCTACCACGATCACGGTGCGCCATGTAATTTCCAATACTTCGCCAGACTCTACCCGCCCCGGGTCCGCAGGGTCCACGCGCCTGCCTGCCCACATGTCCGCCCACTTATCTGACCACTTATCTGAAACGTAAAGGAGCAGACCCCAAAGAATAGAGGCCCACCCTATTACTGTAAGCGAGCGCAAGGAGTTCGAGACCGCGTCATGCGCCACGAGACCCGCAACTGCCACGGGAATGGTCGCAATGAGGAGCATCCATGCGAGACGGCCCGAAGCGTTTCCTTCCAGGCTTTTAAGAGCAATAGAACGAACAAAGCCCCGTGCCAGTCGAGCAAGATCGGCGCGGAAGTAGAGCACCACCGCAAGCCACGTTGCCGTGTTTAGCGCGACATCGAAGGCGAGGCCCTGGTCCGGCCAATCGGCCGCATATGGAACGAGAATAAGGTGAGCAGACGAAGAGATCGGCAGGAACTCGGTAACACCCTGCACAAGGGCAAGAATAACTGCCTGAAGTAGACCCATCTAAGAAACTCCGTTAAAGGTATCTGAAGAAGAGCCGGTTATGCGAGATTGAGCGGAAGGGCAGACTCTCTCGCGGCAGCAATTGAGTCGCGGGCGTAGCCTGCCTCGGTCTTAAGCCCGAGAGATATTGCCTTCTTTAGCGCGGCCTTAAGCTTACGCACCCCTGCGGCCTCGCCGTCAGTTAGAGCGGTCAGTTGTCCGGTAGAAATCATGCAGTAGACGCGTCCGCGTCTGTCGCGGGTCTCGACAAAGAGCGCGTCTGCTTCTGTGAACCGCTTCCGGGCCGTCTTCAACCTACCGAGCATTACGAGCGCCGTGCCCTCGCCCCAGAGCGTATAGGCGTAAGAGACCCTGTCGCCGATTTTTTTGTAACTCTTCTTGGCGCGAGAGAAATGTTCTAGCGAACCGGAGAAGTGTCCCTGCATCCGCATGGAGTTGGCTACTCCGCAATGCGTGTAGGCGGTGCCGAAGGTGTCGCCAAGTTCGACAAAGAGTTCATTCGCTTTGGTGTAGTACTTAAAAGAGTCTTTCTGGCGACCTAGCACCCTGCTCGACCCGCCTAGCCCGGCCAGCGAGTAGGCAACACCCGAAGAATCTTTAATTCGCTTAAAGAGGTCGCGCGAGGCCCTGAAGCCCTCCATAGCACGCTTTACGTCGCCCTTAAAGCGGTAGACCCCAGCACGCGCCCAGAGCACAAAGGCCGTGCCGTCGGAGTCCTTTACAGCGCGGTAGCTCTTAAGCGCAGAGTTGAAGAGCTCGAGCGCCGTGGCGTACTCTCCTGTGGCCCGGAGGCTGAGGCCGAGCCCCACCGTGGCGTCAACCGCCATCTCCTCTTCGCCTAGCTTCATTGCGGTGGCGTATGCCGCGCGGTAACTTCTGGCGGCGTACGTGAACTCGCCGACCATCCGATAGGTGTCGCCTAGTGAAAGGTCGCACTCGGCACGCAGCTCCGCGTCTGCGCGCGCATTTTTCTTGGCCTCTTTATACAGAGGGATAGCCGCAATAAAACGCGAGGCCGCACGAAGCTTCTCGGCAGATTCGAAAATGGCATACGCCTCTTCGAGTTTATTTTTTTTCGGCAGACCGGGTTTAGGCTTACTAACTTTCTTCTTACTCACTCGCCACGCCCTTCTTGTTTTTGTCCTTCAAGAGCGGGAAGCCGAGTTCTTCGCGGCCCGCCAGATACCCCTCGGCGCACTTTCGCGCAAGGTTTCTAACGCGCCCTATAAAGCCCGTTCTCTCGGCCACGGAAATCGCGCCTCTGGCGTCGAGCATATTGAAGGCGTGCGAGCATTTGAGGCAGTAGTCGTACGCCGGGAGCACAAGCCCCTCCTCTACCAGCCGGAGCGACTCGGCCTCGTACATGTCGAAGAGCTTCTGGAACATCTCAACATCTGCGGACTCGAAGTTGTACTTCGAGTGCTGCTGCTCGGTAGCCAGATGAATGTCTCCGTACTTCATCTCTTTGTTCCACTTGAGGTCATAGACGTTGTCAACGCCCTGAAGGTACATGCAGATACGCTCGGCCCCGTAGGTAAGCTCCCCTGAGACGGGACTGAGGTCGATGCCGCCTGCCTGCTGAAAGTACGTGAACTGCGTTATCT
>JADFVP010000037.1 GCA_015222595.1 Pseudomonadota bacterium | reverse complement strand
TCGGTCTCCACGGTGGCTGTTTTGGCCACAGCCGTGCCGCTGCCCGTCTCTGCGTTGTCGGCAGAGTCGACCACTTCGATACCGAGGTCTCTGAGCGTCTCAAGCAGTCCGTCCATCTCCTCAACAGAGAAGCTTCCCTGCGGCAGAGCGTCGTTAATCTCGTCGTATGTCAGAAAGCCCTTCTCTTTGCCGTTCTCTATGAGAACGCCCAGACTTTCGCTAGTTCTTTTTTTGGTAGTTCTTTTGGCCATTAAAAGTCCCCTTTACGCGGTTTTCGTATATCTCAAGGTATCTATGGTCGAAATCATTCTATTATACAGTAAGTTGGTGGTATTTGTCAAGACAGGGCGGGATTTTAAGAAAAAAACTTGTAATAGTCGTCTGTTACTTATAGAATACTATACTTGTTTTACGGCTCGATTAATTGTTTATTAAAGTTTGATAAAAAAAAGCCAATAATATAAGTCTAAGTATACACGCTCTGCAATTAAGGGCGTATTAAGTCAATTTTATCCATCTAACCGGGGAGAGAGTCCTATTATGTCGAATGTTACCTTGAAGAACGATTCCTTTTTAAAAGCATGCAGGCGCGAAAAAGCCTCCCACACCCCTGTTTGGCTCATGCGTCAGGCGGGCCGTTACATGAAAGAGTACATGAAGATAAAGGAGACGAACACATTTCTCGAAATGTGCAGAACTCCGGAGCTTGCATGCGAGATAACGATGCAGCCGATTAACGCCTTCGATCTCGACGCTGCGATAATCTTTGCCGACATACTGCTGCCGCTAAAGGGCATGGGCATAGAGCTTGAGTTCGCAAAGAACATGGGCCCCGTAATATCGAACCCCGTCAGGACCAACGCCGACATCGACGCCGTTAAGGTAATAGACCCTTACGAAGACGTGCCGTACCTCCTGGAAGGTATCAAGCTTACGCTGGCCGCGCTTGACGGTAAGGTTCCGCTAATCGGTTTCTCCGGCGCTCCTTTTACCCTTGCCAGCTACATTATCGAGGGCGGCGGGTCGAAGAACTATCTTCACGCCAAGGGCCTAATGTACTCGGACCCCGGTGCGTGGCACGCGCTGATGGAGAAGATCACTGAAGTCGTAATTGTCTATCTTAACGCGCAGGTCGCCTCGGGCGTACAGTGCTTGCAGCTCTTCGACTCGTGGGCCGGTTGTCTCGGACCCGACGACTACAAGACCTTTGCCCTGCCGTACACCAAGCGCGTGATAGAGTCTGTGGATAAGAGCGTGCCGTTCATTAACTTCAGTACCAATACCGGAACGTACCTCGATCTCGTTGTAGAGGCCGGCGGAGACGTGGTCGGTGTTGACTGGAAACTTCGTCTGGACGAGGCGTGGAAGTCGATAGGCTACGACAAGGCGATACAGGGCAACCTCGACCCCGTTATACTCTTTGGCCCGGTTTCCGAAATAAGAAAGCGCGTAAAAGAGATAATAGACAGAGCCGAAGGCAGGCCCGGCCATATCTTCAACCTCGGCCACGGCATAATCCTCGGCACGCCGGTAGATAACGTCAGGGCAACGGTAGACGCGGTACACGAGTTCAGCCAGGGCTGATAACTCCGGGCCCTTAAGCCCTGGAAGCGAAATCGACAGAATAGAACGGCGGCACTGGTTCGCCTTTGGACATTTTTTTGCAAGGAGAGTAAATGGCAGGCAAGAAGCACGGCATAGCGTTACTGGCCTTTGGCGCGATAGATTCACTCGACGACATGGAGCCGTATTTAAAGAACATACTTGGCGGCAAGCCGCTGCCTCCGGGGATTTTGGAGGCTACGAAGAAGAAGTATGAACTCATCGGCGGCTCTCCGCTTTTCAAGATAACAGAGGCACAGGCCGGTGCAATAGAGAGCAAGTTGCGCGAGATGGGCGACGACTCTAAGGTCTACGTCGGCATGCGTTTCTGGAAACCGTACATAAAAGACGTTGTCGCCGAGATGATAGCCGACGGCGTCGAGGTCGCTTCCGTGGTCATTATGTCTCCCTTCAACACTCCGGCCGCAACAGGCTGGTACGAAGAGGACTGGCGCGTTGCGCTAAAGGAACAAGGTAGCACCATGAAGACCGAGTTCATCAAGAACTGGCATATCAACCCCTGGTTCACCGATATTATAATGAAGCGGATTAAAGAGAATCTCGCCGAGTACGAAGAGCCGAAGAAGGATGCGCTGGTGATCTTTGCAAACCACTCCCTGTCGCTCGAAGCCCTGGAGGGCGACGTCTACGAGTTTCAGATCGACCAGGCCATTACCGCGATAACCTCCAGAATAGAGATCGATTTTAGAAAAGGGTATCAGTCCAAGGGCCGCAGCCTCCTGGGCTGGATAGGCCCGAAGGTAGAAGAGGTGATCGACGAAGCGCACGAGCTTGAGAAGAAGTGCGTGGTAGTAGTGCCGCTCGGCTTTGCCGCCGATCATGTCGAGACCCTCTACGACATAGACATACTCTTTAAAAAGAAGGCCGAAGAACTCGGGCTTGTCTACAAGCGCACAGAGTCGCTAAATACCGACCCGCAGTTCATAGAGATGCTCGCAAAGCTCTTGAAGATAAGCAACGAACGCCTCGCCTCCTAGCCACTACGCGTGGCAGCGTATATCAGGTACAGTACGCTAACACGGTTGCTTTCTTCTGCTAGATAGATTTGAATGCATTGCAGAGTTTGTTTTAAATACTGCTCACCGCAGGTGTGCTCCGCGCACGGGGAAAGTTGTTGTAGGAGCAACCGAGGC
>JADFVP010000191.1 GCA_015222595.1 Pseudomonadota bacterium | reverse complement strand
GTCTGATACCTTTTCGGCAAGCACGGACGGGGCGAACGGGCGGAAGCTCTCGCGGAACTTTATTTTAAGGTTCATCGTCTCCTGCATACCCTCCGACCGGGCATCCCCTATGATCGATCTGGCGCCTAGCGCTCTGGGTCCGAACTCCATGCGCCCCTGAAACCACCCGACAACCTTATCAGCCCCAAGCAATGTTGCCACTCTTTCCGGCAGCTCTTTTTCCCCAAATCTCTTGTACGGGATCGAACGTTCTTCTAAAAAAGCCTCAATCTCTTTGTCTGCGTACTCCGGCCCTAGATACGCCCCCTGCATATGGTCTGTCTTGCCGTCGGAACTACGCTCTTCGCCCAAGTAGTGATACCAGGCCAGCAGGGCCGCTCCAAGCGCGCCGCCAGAGTCTCCGGCAGCCGGCTGAATCCAGATATCGTCAAAGATCCCTTCGCGCACAAGCCTGCCGTTGGCCACACAGTTGAGGGCAACACCTCCGGCCATGCAGAGGTATCTCTGGCCCGTCTCCTCCCTGATGTGTCTGGCTATGTGGACAATGATTTCCTCTACCGCCTCCTGTACAGAGCGCGCCAGATCCATCTCCTTCTGAGTAACTTTTGACTCAGGTTTCCGTGGCGGGCCTCCAAAGAGGTGATCGAACTTGGAAGTCGTCATGGTCAGCCCGGCGCAGTAGTCGAAATACTCCATTTTCAACATGAACGAGCCATCGGCTTTAAGATCGATCAGTTCTTTTAAGATTATATCTTTGAACCGCGGCTCACCGTAAGGCGCAAGTCCCATAACCTTGTACTCACCCGAGTTGACTTTAAAGCCTGTGTAGTACGTAAAGGCCGAGTAGAGCATGCCGATGGAGTGCGGAAATTTTATATCAGCCAGTATCTCTATACGGTTGCCCTTGCCCACACCGTAACTGGTAGTCACCCACTCCCCGACACCATCTACCGTAAGAAAAGCCGCCTCGTCGAACGGAGAGGGAAAGAAGGCAGAGGCGGCGTGTGATTCGTGGTGCTCGGGAAAGAGTATCTTGCCTTTGTAGTTAAGCTCCTTTTTTATTATGTCTTTGATCCATACCTTTTGCTTTATCCAGATAGGCATGGCCTTTATAAACGAGCTGATACCGTACGGGGCATAGGTAAGATAGGTCTCGAAGAGGCGTCCAAACTTAAGGATGGGCTTGTCGTAAAAGGCGACATAGTCGAGTTCGTCCACGGTGATATTGCCGCGAGCGAGACAGAACTCAATTGCTTCGGTCGGAAAGACCTCTGTATGCTTCTTCCGAGTGAAGCGCTCCTCTTGGGCGGCGGCAGTGATAACACCGTCTTGAACCAGGCACGCGGCACTGTCGTGGTAGAAGGCTGAGATTCCGAGTATATTCATAAAATAATTAGCCGGTTCGCGAAGAGGCCTTGATAAGGGACAGTGGTCATACCGAAGCCTTGTGCCTCACCAGGGAAAATCACTCATAAGGTCTACCGACCAACACTGGTTAAAACTGGCTGGAACACTCAAAGGCAATCGGTTGCGGCCCAGAAGTATCTCTACACCTCCTGGATTGCACATAAAGAACAGTCGTATTCTGCGACACTACAATACCGGGCAAGAAACTGCCTGTAGGCGCTTTGTTTATTCGTTCTCTTTTACAGAATTAATGCTCAGTGTTATGCTTGCTTGCCGCCGATTAGGCCCCCGCTGAGGAACGCCAGCTTTCTTTTAGCCCTTGCCAGCAGATCTTTATGGAAATAGCCGCTACGGCTTCGTATGGCAGAAAAGATAGTTAGGTATTTGAATATCTTCATTTCAAAACCTGTCAAATTCGGGTGGTCCAGTATAGAGTCGTTGGCAAAATAACCTGTCAGACCTTTCTTTTTTATGTTCACCAGGCCTTCATTGTAGCTCTTATCTCCCATTTCGGTTCCCCTAAAGGGGTAGTATATAGACGTCATGGCAAAGTCAGGGCCGATTCTCCAGTTGAGCAAAGCGGTCTTCAGCACGTTTGCCCTGGTCTCGCCCGGCATGCCAACCATGTTAAAAGTCCAAAGAAGCATACCGCGCTCTTTTATTCGCCTGGAAACATCAAGGATTAGCTTATTGGACATCTTCCTTTTCATCTCCGTTTTTCTGTAAGATTCGTCTCCGCACTCAATACCGATCAAGACCATGAAACAACCGGCTTGCTTGAGAAAGTCCAGATTCTTGTCTGTACAGGTCTCTGGCCTTGCCGCACAGTAGAACCGAACACCGACATCGCTTTTATACCGCCCACTGAACTCTTCTAGCCATTCAGGGAAAATTGTCAGGTTGTCGTCATGAAACCCTACATAGTCGAAGTCAAAATTATTTTTCAGTTCAACCAGCTCGTCTATCAGGTGCCCTACGGACCTCATCCTGAGATACTTGTTCTTATTGGAGTACATCTCTCTGAAAAAACGGCTGGAACAGTACGTGCACTGATATGGGCACCCCCTGCTTGCCATCACCTTTACATTCCTGTCGCCCTTTGAAGAGGAGTTGATCTGCGCCTGAAAATCGAACATATCCCTGTCCCAGAAAGGCAGTTCATCGAGGTCTTCGATCAGCGGGCCGACCTTATTTTTAAAGACCTCCCCGTTCTCCTTGACCCACAGGTTGCTTATATTCTTGGTCTCTGCGCCACTGTCCATCGCATTAGCCAGCTCCAGGAGGGCACGCTCACCCTCACCCACACAGACTACGTCCACAGAATCGCAACTGATTACCTCTTCAGGAGTAAGTGTCGGGTAGTAACCGCCCGCGATCGTAACTATCGACGGGTCCTTCTTCTTGATGAAATCGCATACCTGCTTTACCCAATGGAACCCGGTCTCAAAGACCGTAAACCCCACCAGGCGCGGCTTAAAAGTGTCTAACTCCTTTTCCAGCAAAGCAAGCTCATTCTCGTTCAGTGCCGGATGAACAGTAACAATATCCAGCAGCCTTGTAGCGTGCCCGCTTCTTTTCAAATAAGAGGAGAGCGCACCCACAGTAACTGGATAACTGTGGTCTGGACCTATGCAGACGAATAATACGTTCATTGTGCTTTCCCTCTTTTGCTATGCAGTGGACAGCTCGGCAAAAGTCCTGTCACTCTGCTCTTTACGACTATAGTCTCGTATTTTTCCCTAACGGTCTCTATGGAGTGGGTACATACAGTCTCTATAGGTATTTGCAGATAGGCCTCGCTTGACGTCCCTCGCCACTTCCAGCCCCTCGTGCACAAGGTTAACATGACACTCTCCATAGGCGCTCTGTTTATTCGTTCTCATTTGCAGAATTAATGCTCAGTACCGCTCTCAACATATGCCCATTAGACTTAATGAAATAATAGTCCTTCATGAAAAAGAAGGCTGCAAGAAAATAATAGATCTTTCTAATAGATGCGAACCGGGGTCTATCATAAGGAGAAATTCTTGTTGAATACGGTTCCAGATGCTCAATGTTAAATCCGAGACTTTTAAAAAATATTTTAGCGCCATCTAAGTTCCAATGGTACAGGTGGGGATGGTCTACAATTGAATCTTTCAGGATACCTTCATGTACTATATTAGGTAGCTCAATATAGAGCTTACCATCTGTTCTTAGCAATCTTTTAATATCTTTCAAAAATAGAGTCGGCCTTGTAACATGCTCCAATACATGAACCAACACTATCATGTCAAACTTTCTCTTTCTGCTGCCTAGCTCTTCAATAGACCTATATGCCTGTACCTTCACTAACTTTTCGCTTACCTGTTTGTGAAACTTTTCATCTGGCTCAATAATGGAACAATCAAAACCCTTGTTACTAAATCTCTCTATTAAAGAACCGTCACTTGCTCCAATTTCCAGCATTGACGAGCCTTCAGTTAAAAACTTTTTTATGAAGCGATATTCACAACCTGTCGAAACAATACGAGCGAAGAAACGGTAACACTTTGAGAGAATATCTTTCTTTGAGGTTCTTTGAAGAAAACTATCGTGGTACTTAGTTGTGTAGTATCTGGTTACATACTCGTCTAAAGCAGTCGGTTCCATTGCCGGACAAATAGTTCCGCAACTGCAGCACCTCTTAAAAGATATATCTACTCCCATCAGATCATTTTTGTATGGAAGACTTTCAAAAGTGGAACCGCCGCAGCTAATACAGTCACCCTTATCAAGATCTTCCTGTAGTCCGGAATTCATTTCTGTTTCCTGCAAGTAATTAACATTTCTCTCAAGAACCATCTATTCATGAAGAGATACCTATTTATCCACGAGAATATCTTATGCGACAGCGGCTCGCTCAGTTCCACATCCTGCTTGCCGTAATCGATGGAACTTTTTCCTTCAAATACTATGATCTCGTCCAGGATATCGAAAGTGGCGGCACAAAACCTTCTGAACTGAGGCGGGGTGAACGTGAAGGGGTGCTCAATATTTCTAAGCATCGGGACAAGTTCACTGGCTTTTTTCAGAAACGCTATGAACGGAGAATATGTATAGATAGACAAGATAACAATCCCGCTCGGCTTCAGCACCCTGTCGATCTCTTTCATCACATTATCAATATTGTCCATATGGTCAAGGGCGTTGCGACACAGAACCACATCAAAATAACCGTCTTCAAACGGAATCTCTTCACCCGTACCCTCAGAAAGCTGGATAACCCCGTCAAGCTTTTGTCTGTCCTTCTCCAGGTAACCGCTTACTATAGGGTCAACCCCGAACCTCTTTCCTTTCGAGAACAGAGTTGACGGACAGGTTGCGCCACACCCAAGATCCAGAACAGTTGTGTCCTCAGAGAAATTATACTTCTGTTCAATCTGCTTGAACAGATCGGCATACTTAAAGATCAGTTCCTTGTACTCACTGTCTCTAAAGAAATCTTTCTGCCAGTATACCTTCTCCAGCTCTTGAGCCTTCTTCCATCTCTCACTATGGGAATACATACGACCTCTCCGATTCTTTCCACGATTGAAGTGTATATTACATCATAAATATTGACATTAGCAATAGCACTTTTGCCCTGTACTTAAAGGCTCATTAGCTGGTCGGCTTCTCCAGTTTAAGCAGTACAGAGACGGACGACTTGTCAACGCCCCTCAGCCTGTCGTTTCCAGAGTCAACCCACTTGAAGAGCTTGAAAACGGTCATGATCAGATCGAACCGGCTCTTTGGAGCCTCTTTTCTCCACTCGAACTTCTCCATCGTCTCTGCAGTGCTCAACGAGGCCGGTATGGATGTGTAAAAGAGCTTGCCGAGCCTCAGTATAAGGTAGTTGAACGGAACGCAGTAGTGCGTAACGGACTCCATCTCCATAACATTGAACCCGGTCTCCTCTGCCAGCCTCTTTATCTCGCCGTGGCGATAGAGCCTCTTGTGGTCGTACGACCAGACGCCTCCGGTAACGGTATTCTTCGGGTTGAAGTGCCCGAGCCCGAGGTGGCCCCTTATCCAGTTCGGCGGATCCCAAAAGAGCGGATAACTGGCGTTCGGCACGGTAAGCCCTACTATGCCGCCGGGTTTTAAAACCCTGAAGATCTCTTTCATCGTCGGGGCGTCTTCATCAAGGTGCTCAAGCACCTCGGTAAAGACGATCTTGTCGAAGCTGTTCGCCTCGAACGGCAGACCTTTCGTGAGATCACCGTTTAAAAATTTGACACGCTTCTTACCCTCTATCCAGTCAGCGGCCTTCTCCAAAAGCTCGGCATTGAAGTCAAAGGCCGTAAGGTCGGGTCCATACAGCTCGCTGATTATCATAGAGTAAAAGCCCTCTCCACAACCGCAGTCGAGCACCGTGTCGGTCTCTTTTATATCGAGGCACTCCATCAGCCTTACAATACGCCGCCTGAACCCAAGGTCGCCCACCCTTGAGAGCATCTGTTCGAGCATCGATTCTCTACTATCCATAATTCAATAATTCCTAATAATTATCTCTGCATTCTTCTCAGAAAAATTCTCCAGCGCATACTTTCTACATACGCGCCGCTTCTCTTCTATACCGCTCCTGTTGTCGTAATGCTGTTCCAGGCTCTTCATTACCGATTCGGCGTCCACGCTCTCGAGCATGTCGGCCACCTCAGGAGAGAGAAAGTACGGCAGACACCCTCGTTTGGCCGTAAGCACGGGAGTCCCGCACGCCAGAGCCTCCAGGTAGACGGTAGCAAAACCCTCCTCGTACAGAACAGGAGAAGCGAAGAGATCGGCGGCGTTATAGGCCGTTATTATCTCGTCATCGCCGAGCCTTCCGAGACACCTCAACCTGTCATCGGTTCCGGCAGCCTCTTTGAGCCTGCCGAGCAGCGGCCCTTCGCCTACAAAAGCGAACTTTATATCCCTGTCCGTCAGCCTTGCAGCCTCCAACAGCACAACTATCCCCTTCATCTCTATCAGGCGACCGAGATAAAGAACAACAAAGTCGTCCGGACCAAAACCGAGCGCCTTCTTGCACGCGGCCCTGTCCATCGGCTTAAAGTGCTCGGTGTCCACCCAGTTCGGGTGCACCTCTACCTTGGCGCTCTCGAGCCCTATGCCTACAAGCTCCTGCCTCGACGGTTCGCCAACGGCAAGAACCGAATCGAAGCCCTTCAGCAGCCACTTGATAATTGAGGCCAGCAGCCCACGCTCTTTAAAATTGTAGATCGCATGCGTGCTGATAACAGAGCGCCGCTTGAAAAACAGCAGCAGCACCTTTGCAACAGCGGCCGCGGCAAAGCCGTGCGCATGGATAACGTCTATCTCTTTTCTTCTGCCTGCGCAGACAAGAAAACTCTTTATCAATAGCCCCGGAAAGAGATAGAGAAAGACCAACGGGAAGTACGGCTCAAGCTTCGGGAACCACCCTGTGCCGAACCATGCCGCCCTGTAGATCTCAATGTTCCCGTTCTTCTCATACCGTGGGCCTCGTGCAGTAGACGTAAGCGGCTGGTACGTTACCAGAACTACCCTCTGCCCCCTCCCGGCGATACTCCCGGTAAGTTTATCAAGATGAGACTCCACCCCCCCGACATTCGGCTTGGCGAACGGGCATATCATCAGTACTGTTTTCATGATTTTTTCTTACAGATATACGAAGCCGCTTCATACAGGTCGGCAAAACAACTATATTGTGCTTCGATAGTATCTATTTCTTGCTCCAGGCTATTGCCCACCAGTATCAGCTCTTTACAGCCGGCATTAACTCCGGCCTCAATGTCGCTCAAAGAGTCTCCGACAATGCATGACTCTTTTAAATCTACGTCAAATTGCCGAGAGGCCTCAAGCAGCATGCCGGGCTCCGGCTTTCTGCAACCGCACCGCTCTGCTTTTTCGTGGGGACAGTGGAAGATGCTGTCTATCCTCGCACCGGCCTGTTGCAGTTGGCGAGACATGTTGTCGTGAATATCACAAAGGTCGCCTTCTGACATAAGCCCTCTGGCAATACCTCTCTGATTGGTTACAACGAACAACAGGTAGTCGGTTCTACCGAGAAGCGCGAGGGCCTCTACCGCGCGCGGCAAGAAGACGAACTCGTTCCAACTCTTAACATAATCGTCGCTCTCGGCCTTTCTGTTTATAACGCCGTCTCTATCTAGAAAGATCGCTCTGCTCAAGAGTCGGCGCTCTTGTCAGCCAGCCGGGATTCGAGAATCTGCATTATCAAGTGGGTGACTATCAGATGGATGTCTTCCGCCTTCTGCATACACGCGACTCCGGCATTGAGACTGACGGTGGAGACCTTTGCAAGCTCACCACCGTCGTAACCGGAAAAACCGATTGTTACCGCACCGCACCTGTTCGCGTAATCGACGGCCTTTAAAACGTTGCCGGAGTTTCCGCTGCCGGAGATGCCGATAACCACATCTCCTTCCAGAAGATAATTCTTCAACTGCTCGACGAATATATCTTCATACGACATGTCGTTAGCGTAAGCCAGAACGGTCGGCATGTTGTCGTTAAGGCAGATAACCTTGAACCTCTCGGGGAGCGAGCCGCCAACCCCTTTGTTGATGTCGCATGCAAGGTGCGACGCCGTAGAGCCGCTGCCGCCGTTGCCCATAACGAATATCTGCTTGCCGTTTTTGCGAGCCTCAAGAAAAATATCGACAACCCTTTCGACCGCATCGAGGTCAAGGGCGTCGAGCACCTCTTTCAATTCACTAAAATACCTTTCACTCTGCTCTCTTACCATGCGCTCATCCCCACGTGTATAATTTTACTGCCCTGCGGTTCAAAACTGAACGGTACCTCTCGCAGGTCCTTCAAGGCCTCTCTGACCCCGGCCTGATTCTGTTGCTCTACATAGAAAAGCAGAAACCCGCCGCCGCCGGCCCCCAAAAGTTTACCGCCGACAGCGCCGGCTTCGAGCGCCCTTGCGTACGATTCGTCTATCCCGGCGTTACTAATTCCTTCCGCAAAGCTCTTCTTCAGCACCCAGCCTTCGTTCAGCAACTTCCCGAACCGAGTCAAGGCGCCGCCTTCGGTCAACACATCTCTCAGCACTGGAGTTAAGTCCCGCACCTTCTTCAAGTGCTCCATCTTTGCGGCAGTGTTCTTCTTCTGCTCTGTCAAGATAGTGGATGCCTGCCTGGAGACCCCGGTATAGAAGAACATGAGATTCTCGCTCAACTCTTTCTTTACCTCCTTGGTGCAGAGTATCGGGTCCACATATACGGTACCATCCGGGTTGAAACGGATGAACTGCAACCCCCCGTAGGCTGCTATATACTGATCCTGCTTGCCTATAGGCTCTTTTAAAATATCTATCTCTATCCGGCAGGCCTCGCTGGCAAGCCGCTCCGGCGTTACGTGAATACCTTTATAAGCGTAGAGCGCGTGGAGCAGCCCAACCGTAAAGCTGCTCGAAGAGCCAAGTCCGGTTCCGGCCGGAATATCCGACACAGAGGTAACCTCAATGCTGTCCTCAACCCCGGTAAGCTTAAGGCACTCCTTCACAATAGGGTGCTGTATCTCATCGACCGTCTCTACGATCTCGGTCTTGGAGTAGCTGACCCGTATAGTATGGTCGAACCGTTTATTGACGCAGATATACATATACCTGTCTATAGAGGCGCTCACAACGGCTCCAGGCTCTACGGAGTAGAACTCCGCAAGGTCTGTGCCACCGCCTACGAAACTCACCCTGAACGGTGTCTTTGATATTATCACCTAAAGAGTTCCTCTAGTTTTTCCAGCCTCTCCGGGAGACCGATATCGTAAAACCTCTGGCGTGTCGTAAAGCAGGCCATCTCTTTGTCGGCTATAAGACGCGCAAAGACCTCCTCCTCCAGAGATGTCGGGCCGGTGTTCGGAATAAGGTCGAGCACCGACTTTTTAAATGCGAGCACCCCGGCTTCTACAAGGTGAAGCTCTTCGCTCTTGGCGTCCTTGCGGTACTCCGTAACGAGCATATCGGAGTCGACCGAGAGGTTGCAGGGCACGGTGGTGTCTCCGAGCCTGTTGTCGTACGCGACCAGCAGCCCGGTCTTGCCCGAAGCCTTAAAGGCCTCTTCGACCTCTCTATAATCTATTGGCAGATAAGAGTCTCCGTAAAGCAGAAAGAACTCTTCGTGCAATTTGTCTGCGGCGAGCTTAACGCCGCCGCCCGTTCCGACCGGCACATCTTCAAAAGAGTACTCGATCTTAAGTCCCATTCCAGACCCATCACCAAAGTACTCCTCTATCTGGTCGCCAAGATAGCCTACAGAGAGAACGATGTCGGTAATGCCGTTCTCCCTGAGGTACTCCATCTGTATCTCCAGAAACGGCCTGCCGTTGATCGGCACCATCGGCTTCGGTATCTGCTTGGTAATAGCCCCCAGCCTTGTGCCGAGCCCGCCGGCAAGAATTAGCGCCTGCATCATTCTACTATTCCGCCTTCATCTGTCGCACAAGGTCTGCAACGGCTTTGCGCACAGCACCGTCCGAGTCGTAACCGGCCTCCCAGCCGAGCCCCTTGAGCTTTTCGATATCGAGTCTCACCTGCGGAACGTCCCCTGTCCATCCCCTTGCCCCTCCGGTAAACTTCAACTCCACCTCCTCAGGTTTAAAGCCCATACCGGCCACTACCTCTTCGGCTATCCGCCTTACGCTGGTGGCGCCTTCGCAGGCAAGGTTGAAAAAGTTGACTCTCTCCGACGCATGTTCGTAACCGTAAAGCATCCCCTCGAAGCACTCCTTTACATAGAGGTACGG
>JADFVP010000190.1 GCA_015222595.1 Pseudomonadota bacterium | reverse complement strand
ACCAGGTACATTATGGAGCCGAGCACCGTTACGAGGATCAGCACGGTGAAGAGGAAGATGGTGATCTTTCTGCGCGAGGCGCGCATTGCCATGGAGAGCACATGAGCCTCTCCGACGTACTGTACGACCTTGAGCACACGAAAGATTCTAAGAACCCTGAGAATTCTGATTACCAGCATGTACTGGCTGCCGATAAGTATGAGGCTCAGGTAGGTCGGAATTATGGCGAGCAGGTCTACGATGCCGAAGAAGCTGAGTGCGTACTTTGTGGGCCGCCCGACGGAAATTATTCGCAGCAGGTATTCAAGGGTAAAGAGCAGCGTGAAGAACCACTCGACCTTGTAGAGGAGTTCGCCGTGGGAGGCGTGAACAGTGGCTATGCTGTCGAGCATAACGGCCAGAACGGACAGAAGTATGCCGATGAGCAGTAGCACGTCGAAGGCCCTGCCGCCGGCGGTGTCGGCCTCAAAGATCAGCTCGTGCAGGTAGACCTGCCATCTGCCGTACCTTAGATGTGTTTTATCGACTCCCGGCATTACTCGTTTCCCTCTTCTGCGCATTTTTCACCCTGTTGTTAAGGTGTCGCTTAGCTATAAATATACAATAGATTGACGCGGGGTGTAAAGGGTGCTCTTTGGCGGGAGCGGTAGCGGCAGATGCCGGTTACTTTAAGATCTGTCGCCGGGGGGGGTGGCCGGATTCCCGGTCGGATGCAAAGAAAGAGAGGTAGAGCATGATGACCACCCCTACCGTTATCGCAGAGTCGGCTATATTGAAGGCGGGCCAGTGGAGAGTGCCTGCGTGAAGGTCGAGGAAGTCGACGACAGAGCCGTACCGAAGCCTGTCTATAAGGTTACCCACCGCACCTCCGGCTATTAACGAGAGTGCGAAGGCGCTCCTTCTGTCGCTTTTTCGAATGAGCACGGCGATTACGACTAGCGCTACGCCCGAGACGACGGTAAGGAAGATGGTGCGCGCGGAGCCGCCGCTCGCAAAGATTCCGAAGGCGGCGCCCGTGTTCTTGTAGTAGACGATGTTGAAGAGGCCGGGTATGAGCGTGCGGGCCTCGCCCCAGACGAGGTACGAGACTATAACGGCCTTGGTCACCTGGTCTGCTATCGCTATCACCACAGCGACTATGATTGAGCCGAGAATTTTGTCTTCACATATCTTCACAGGCAGACCCCGGCTGAGTTTAAGTTCCCAAAGTAAGTTCGCTCTTGAGATAATTGCAAATAGCCCGCCCGAACCTGTACGAGCTCTTACGACAGCTACGCCAGAGCCTCTGTGCACCGGGAACAGATAGTAGCGTGTTCGGTCTTCTCGCCAACTGACGTGGAGTAGTGCCAGCACCGCTCGCACTTTGCGCCCGATGCTTTTGCGACAGTAACCTTCAGGCCTTTTATTTCTTCGGATGTGAAGTTAAAAGTTCCTTCGCCCCCCTCCTCTACCTTATCGGTAACGCTTAAGCCAGAGACTATGAGCACTTCGCCGAGCGTGGCCTCTTCTGCCTTTAGTCTGTCGAAGTCGGCTTCTGGCGGCGCTACGGTTACGTGGGCGTCCAATGGGTGGCCTATTATCTTCTCTACCCTTGCGCCTTCGAGCGCTTTTGATATTTCGTCTTTAAAGGTCGAGAGCGCACGCCACTTCTCGTCGAGTTCGTCGGCAGTCCACTCCGGGTTGACCTTCGGCATGGAGGCGAGATGAACGCTTATCTCGCGCTCGCCCGGCAAGAAGGCCCACGCCTCTTCTGTCGTAAAGACGAGCACCGGGGCCAGAAGCCTGACCATGGAGTCGAGTATATGGTAGATGGTCGTCTGTGCCGCGCGCCGAGACTTGGACGTTGTGCCCGACGTATAGAGCCGGTCTTTAATAACGTCGAGATAGAAGGAGCTTAAGTCTACCGTGCAGAAGTTATGTATAGAATGGTAGATGGTGTGGAACTCGAATTTGTCGTAAGCACCCAGCACCTTTTCCGTTAGGCCGTTAAGGCGGTGGAGCGTCAGCCGGTCCAGTTCATCGAGATCGGCAAAGTCCACTGAGTCGGTAGCCGGGTCGAAGTCTGAGATGTTGCCGAGTATGTACCGGAAGGTGTTTCTGATCCTGCGGTACGCCTCGGAGAGGCGCTTCAATATTTCGTCAGATACGCGAATATCGTCGCGGTAATCTTCGGCGGCTACCCAGAGGCGAAGAACCTCGGCGCCGTACTTATCTATAATAGAGTCAGGGGCGACGACATTTCCGTCGGATTTGCTCATCTTGCGCCCTTTGCCGTCCACCACAAAGCCGTGCGTAAGTACGCTCTTGTACGGCGGCGTTTTTCTTGTAGCAATCGAGGCTAGCAGTGATGAGTGGAACCAGCCCCTGTGCTGGTCGCTGCCTTCTAAGTAAAGGTCTGCCGGGGCAGAGAGGTTCTCTCTTCTTTCGAGCACGGCAGAGAAACTTACCCCTGAGTCGAACCAGACGTCCAAGATGTCCTCTTCGCGGTCGAACTTTGTGCCCTCGCACTCCGGGCACTTTGT
>JADFVP010000189.1 GCA_015222595.1 Pseudomonadota bacterium | reverse complement strand
GGCGGCGGCCACCCCGGAAGCGCGCACCCAACGGACGGCGGCCCCGAGACAGGCGAGAAGATCTGGTCTCCGCGCCTGATCGCATGGGAGCTTACGCGCTCTTGCAACCTCGACTGTATCCACTGCCGCGCGGCAGCACGCTTCGGGCCGTACCCGAACGAGCTTACCACGCAGGAGTGTTACGACTTTCTAGACAACGTCGCCTCCTTCTCCAACCCGATCATGATAATGACCGGCGGAGAGCCGATGCTAAGAGACGACATCTGGGACATTGCGGCATACGGCACCAAACTCGGCCTCAGAATGGTTATGGCCCCGTGCGGCTTCCTCGTTACAGAGGAAACCGCGCAGAAGATGATCGACTCCGGCATTCAGCGCGTCAGCTTCTCAATTGACGGCAAGGACGCAGAGAGCCACGACAACTTCCGCAGAGTTAAAGGAGCCTTTGCCAGCGTTATGACGGCAATCGAGTCGGTCAACAAGGTAGGGCTCGACTTTCAGGTCAACACCACTATAACCAAGCACAACCTCGCTGACCTTCCGGCGATTCTCGACCTCGTTATCAGCCTCGGCGCAAAGGCGCACCACCCCTTCCTGCTCGTTCCGACCGGCAGAGGCGAAGCGCTTAAAGATCAGGAGATCTCCCCAGAAGATTACGAGAAGAGCCTCACCTGGTTCTACGAGATGCGCGACAAGGTTCCTATTCAGTTCAAGCCGACGTGCGCACCCCACTACTACAGGATTTTCCGGCAGCAAGAGAAGCAGAAGGGCATAAAAGTAACGCCTGAGACCCACGGAATGGACGCAATGAGCAAGGGCTGCATGGGCGGCCAGAGCTTCGCCTTTGTGTCGAACACAGGTAAAGTCCAGATCTGCGGCTTCCTGGACACCGAGTGCGGAGACATACGCAAGGAGCCCTTCAGCCATATCTGGGATAACTCCTCCGTCTTCAAAGAGATGCGCGCCTGGGACGACTACGAAGGACGGTGCGGGTACTGCGAGTACAGGAGCGTTTGCGGTGGATGCAGGGCTCGCGCCTACGCCTTTACCAAAGATTACATGGAAGAGGAGCCATTTTGCACCTATCAGCCACCGGAGTCTGCCAAAAAGGCGCGCGACTCCAAAAAGGCGAGAGAGGCGGCCGAAGAGGGCTCTGCCGAATAGAAAAGAAAATGCAAATAATACGGCTCAGACCGAGCAGAGTGCCGTTTTTGCATGTATAATAGAATATACAGAACTACTTAGACCCAACGGGTTCTCTCCTTCTGTACGGAGTTACACCCTTTGGGTCTAATGCATGCAAGGGGCCTTTTTTTAGGGGCCGGTCTTGCGCCGATTCTTTCCAGGGCCTCTTTTTTTTAAGGGCCAACTGGTAGACGGGCACGGCACTTTTTAGACCCTTGGCATGCATTCGACTATCTACTATTATACTGTTACTGAGTAACACTCAACACACATGACCCAGAGGAAGAGCATCTTATGAGCGAAGACGAGAAGAAGAGCGGCGGCCACCCAGCAGGTATCCCCAAGACAGGCGGCGGCCACCCCGCAGGCATTCCAAAAACTGGTGGCGGTCACCCGGCAGGTATTCCAAAGTCCGGTGGCATGCCGACAACAGTAGCCGGAATGGATCTCAACACTATTACCGATACGAGCGAAAAGGGGGCAGTAAAGGACGGCGAGCGGCAGAGCCTCGACAACCGGCTCTACGTCCATCTGCAGGCCTTTACCGGGGTTTCGGACCTAAAGCCGATAATCGATCTTTTCGACAAAAGCGGCATAGAGGCCGTTATCTACGCCGACATAAACGACCCGCAGGGCTTCGGGCTGCTCACCATGAACGAGTCGCCGGAGTTCTTCACCGGCGAGCTTCGCGACCTCCTCAACTCCGGAGAGTTCGAGCACGTTACGCATGTGCCCGAGTACACGATGCTGGGGCGCACCTACGCAATAGGGCACGAGGCAGACCTCGAAGACTGGCTGATTCACAAGCCGCGCCGCACCGCCATGAACGATAAGTGGAAGTGGGCGGTCTGGTATCCGCTTCGCCGCACGGGCGCGTTCTCGCTCTTGGACCGCAAGGCCCAGGGTGAGATACTCATGGAGCACGGCATAATAGGGCGCGCTTTCGGCTCGGCCGACCTCGGCCACGATATTCGCCTGCTCTGTCCGGGCCTCGACAAGAACGACAACGACTTCGTTATTGCGCTAATAGGCGCAGAGCTTACGCCGCTCTCGATCCTGGTCGAAACCATGCGCAAAACAAAACAGACCTCCACCTATATCTCGGACATGGGGCCGTTCTTTATCGGTCGGGCTGTCTGGCAAAGCGGCGTTAAATAAGAATTGACAGAAAGGGCTGAATGCTCGAATATAAAGTTACAGAGCTATCGACCGTAACGGACGAAGAGTTGGAGGCGGCGATAAACTCTACTGTTAAAGAAGGCTGGAACCTCGACGGCATACAGTTTGCCATGAGCGACTCCTCAAAGAGGCCTGCCATGGCTTTTATACTCTTTACCAGAGAGGTGTAGCCGCAAGCTGCGCAACCACAAGCAGGAGTACGGAAAGAAGATTATGGCGGCAGAAGAGAGTCTTGGGATGAAAGAGGGCGGAGTTGTCGGGGTCGGCGAGCCAAGCCTCGGCGGTCACTTTCTGCTCGAACGCTCTATAGCAAAGCTCATTGATCTACTCATCTCCGGCGCTCTCTTCTTTCTGCCCGGCGTGGTCGGGCCCATTGCCGCCGCGCTCTACATACTCATCTCGGACGGTCTCTCCGGCGGCCACAGCTTAGGCAAACGGATAGTCGGACTACGGGTTGTGGAGTCCGAGGACGAGCGCACGCTCTGCGACCTTAAAAGCTCCATCATCCGCAACTCAATATTCGCGGGCCTCATCGCCTTCTACCTCGCCATGCGCCTGCTGCCGTACCTCGGCATGGTAATAGCCTCTCTCGCCTGGGTAGCGCTCATAGCCGTAGAGATGTGCCTCATCTACACCGACGGCCAACGGCTCGGCGACCGCATGGCAGGCACAAAGGTGCTGCCTGAAAAGTTCGAGGGGTACTCGGAGTAGGGGGGCAATTCCACCGGGTTCCATTTTCAACAAGAAGTGCTCTTATGGGCAGAAGAGTCTCTGGCAATAGTGCAGCGTGACAACTCTACCGGATACCGTTTTCAATAAAAAAATCTGATGTGGACGGGTCTCAAGAGTCAATGAGGTGTAACGGATATATCAGAGTACCGTTTTTAATAAAAAAAGGCCCTCCTGAAAAGGAGAGCCTTTTTTGTATTTTCTATTCAGAGCAGCGCCAGAACTAGACGGCAGGAGGAGCAAGCACCCTTGCGGCAAGTTCGTTGTCTATCATGAAGATAGCGAGCCCGGTATCTCCGGCGAGCTTCAGCCGGTCTATTACGTCCTTGCACGACTTCTCCTCTTCTGTTTGCTCGGTCACGAACCACTGCAAGAAGGTCTCGGTGGCGTGGTCGTTCTCTTCGAGGGCGTGGGTCATAAGGTCTCTTATGCGCCCTGTCACCAGCCGCTCGTGGGCCAGTACAGCGTCGAAAAGCTCTACCATGGTGCCAAAATCACTCGGCGGCTTCTCAATTCCTTCTAAAATTACGCGCGCGTCCTGATCCTCAATATAGGCGTACATCTTCTGCACATGTATCATCTCCTCCTGCGCCTGCACGTAGAGCCAACTGGCAGCCCCTTTCCAGCCCTTGTGGGCCGCGTAGGCCGACATGGAGAGGTAGAGGTAGGATGAGAAAAGTTCGGCATTGAGGTGGTCGTTTAGCGCGTTGCTTGCTTCGGGTGAAATCATATCAGAAAGAGCCTTTCATATGGTTTGAGCGACCAATTGGCCGCAGGATGCCTGTTAAGTTTTACCTATAGGTACAGTATATACCATTTTTGCCGAGTATCAAGCACCCAGTGCTCGATATCCCCTATATAGATAAAGCGTTTTTTTAGGGCGTTACTTGCCCTCTTCAATCTCAGCGTCGAACGGGCCGCCCTCGAACAGGCACGGGTTGCCGAACTCAACCGGGCAGTCTACGGGTACCTCTACCGTCGTCTTGGACTCTGGATGAAAACAGGCCCAGGTAATAAACGGCTCATCATCTACATTGGCCTCGAACTGTCCTATGTAGTAGCATCTCATAAAACCTCCTGCTATTAAGTAGACTCTTCTTCTTTGGGCTGGTCGCCGAACTCCTTCAGCCTGAACTCGCCGTAAGAGTACTCCATATACCTTCCGTTATCGACCCATGCCCCCGGGTTGGCATAGACGGCGCGAAGACCGCGCGCTATCACGTCGTGCACTCCGGGGCTGTGAGAGTGGCCCATGACAACGGCGTCTACTCCTGTTTTGTCTATCTTGAAGCGTGCCGCCTCGCGGAGCCGATTGTCAAGCTCCGATCCGGCCTTGTACTTTGCCATGGATTTGGCTCTGCTGTTCTTGCTTATCCGCCGGGCCAGCCACCATGCGCCCCTCGAACCGAGCAGAATAGTAAGAAGCCGCGCATAAGGGCCGCGCGCAAACTTTCGCCACCGTTCGTACCCGACCGTCATCTTTACCGTGTCACCGTGGGCCAGAAAGATATGCATGCCCTCGGTGTCGATAATAGCGCTCTCTTCGTAGACGTCGGCGCCGAGCGTTTTGGTAAAGTACTCGCCCATCAAAAAGTCGTGGTTGCCCTCTATGTAAACAAACTTCGTGCCGCGCTCTACAAGGCGGGAAAAACTTTCGAGAATAGGAGCGTACTCTTTGTAGACGACCCTGTTGTAACCGACCCAGTAGTCGAAGAGGTCGCCCAATACAACAAAAGTTTCTACATTTTTAAGGGAATCGACAAAGCGAACGAGGCTCGCCTGATTAGGGTCTTTGCGCCCTAAAAGGTGCGCGTCCGCGACAAAGACGGTCGTCATCTTCTATTACCCACAACACCGAGCAGCGCTTCAGCAGCCTGACGCATAGCGTCCACCGGAGCCTTGGCTCCGGTCCAAAGCTCAAAACCGACCGCGCCCTGAGCGATGAGCATGCTGAGCCCGTCGTGTACCGCGAACGAAAGCGCGCGCGCCGTAGCCAGAAGCGGAGTCTCAAGTGGAGAGTAGACGATATCAGAAACCACGGCCCCTGAGTTCAATCCGCTGAGCGTAATGTCGAGCGGCGGGTTGCTATCCATGCCGAGCGAAGTCGTGTTGACCACGAGGTCTGCGCCGTCTGCGCCGGTTGCAAGAAAAGCTGTGTCGAGCGTCGCCGACGTTACCTCTACAGACCCAAGGGTTTTGGCAAACTCGCCCTCTGCTCCTTCGGCAAACTCCTCAATAAGTTTCCGGGCCTTATCAACGGACCTGTTGGCAACAACTACAGAGGCGGGCCCTTCTGAAAGCAGCGCGTAAAGTATCGAGCGCGCCGCGCCCCCGGCCCCGGCCATAACGACGCGTTTGCCCTTGACCTCAAAGCCTACGCTCTCTACAAGGCTTCTGACGTAGCCGAGGCCGTCGGTATTGTAGCCCTTCAGCTCGCCGTTCTCGTTAACGACAGTATTCACCGCGCCGACTGCTCTGGCATGCGGGTCAATCTCATCGAGGTACTCCATCACCCCAACCTTGTGCGGTATGGTTATGTTCACGCCGCGAAGATTGAGCGCGAGCACCGACTCAGTTGCGCTCTTGAGATCGTCTCCCGGGTGGACGCGAAACGGCACGTAGGCAAAGTCGAGCCCGGCCGCTTCGAAAGCCGCGTTCTGTATAACGGGCGAGAGCGAGTGGTGTACGGGGTCGCCGAAGATACCGACAATGCGTGTTCTACCTGTTATTATCATACAAATAAAACCTCTCTTTAAAGAAGGTCTGCTTTTTTTAAAAAAATTTATCTGAAGTACTTCTTCGCCTTCTTGAGATCTCTCGTAATCTGCGCGGCCAACTCTTCCTTTGAGCCGAACTTTCTCTCGTCTCTCAGCTTGGCTAAGAACGAAACTCTCATTCTGCGGCCATAGATACTCTTATCGAAACCGAGCAGGTGCGCCTCTACCGTAACGGCCTTGCCACCAAAGGTCGGGGCGTTGCCGATATTTACTACCGCGTCGATTTCCGTTTCTCCAGCGCGCTCCTTACCGTACGCTTTCGCTCCTAGCGAAACGAGAGCGGCATAGACGCCCTTGCCGGGAGTCAACTCACTTGAGACCGAAATGTTGGCGGTCGGAAAACCGACCTCATGGCCGATCTCTTGCCCCCTGACGACCCGGCCCTTTATCGAGTACGGGCGGCCAAGAAGTTTTTCGGCCTTCCCAACTTCGCCACTCTCAACCAGCGTCCGGATGCGCGAACTGGATACGACCGCACCATTGCGCCGGGTCTCGTTTATAACGACCACCTTAAAACCGTACTCTATACCTAACTCACGCAGCGACTCTACCGTACCGGCGCGGCCCTTGCCGAACGAGTAGTTGCGCCCGACCCAGACCTCGCGTGCGCCGAGCCCCTTAACGATAACGCTCTGTACAAACTCCCTGGGGTGCTTTGCGGCAAAGGCAGCGGTAAAACGCGCCAGCACAAGACAGTCTATCGACTGCGCCGCTATCAATCCCTTCTTGTCCTCAATATCTATCAGAAGACGCGGACTCTTTTTCGGGGCGACCACCTTTAACGGATGGGGGTCGAACGTATAGAGCACAGACGGACACTTGAGCGCGCGCGCACGCTTCACCAGCTGCGTTAGCACGGAGCAATGCCCAACGTGCAGACCGTCGAAGTTGCCGAGCGTGACCACAGGGGCCGCACCCTTATAACCGCCAACCCCCCTAAGTACAGCCATCACCGGAGCTTTCGCTCTTTTTTTTGAACTCATACTTCTATCTCTAAAAATTACCTGTCGAGCGTGCTCTACGCATTCGCTGGTTCAATTAAAAACTTTCTTTTTAGACGTGCAGCGTTGCTCACACAAGCCATACCATTACAACGCTACGTTCGAATAGTCACCAATAAAAAGGGCGCAAGCCCCGCCGCACGCGGAGTGCACACACCTGTCGGTGTTTTTATTAAGCGCAGACCACAGTGCCTATAAATACCTGTTAGGCTCGCAAACCTATAAAAACCATAATCAATAGAAAGGGCGCAAGCCCCGCCCCACGCGGAGTGGGCGCACCTGTCGGTGTTTTTATTGAGCGCGGACTTCTCATCCAAATAATCTTCCGAGGGGCACGTACTATTTCTTTTTCGAACCCTTGCCCTTCTTTGCGGCCTTCTTGGCGCCGACCCAGAAGGGTGTCTTCTTACTCCCCGACGCACTCTTCTTCTTATCCGGCTTACCGGCCTCGTCGCCCCTCTTCTTTTTGCTCTTATCTCTCTTTTCGTTTTTCTTACCCGGCTTGCCCGGCTTGTTCTTCTTACCATCGGCCTTCAGAGCCGCAGGACGCTTGCCGGCCCTGTTCCTCTTC
>JADFVP010000188.1 GCA_015222595.1 Pseudomonadota bacterium | reverse complement strand
CAACAAAGGTAAGGTCTGCTTCCACGGCCTCCGGTGAAATTTCCGCAGGAAGCTCTTTCCACTGCCTCATGGCAACGGCCAGCACCCTAAGGCCCTCTGAAGCCATAGTCTCGTTTGCCATCGAAATTGAGTCCGCGTCTACGCTCCGTAATCCGTCTGATGTAAGGATATCCGAAGCCATGTCAACAAGGATGTCCGGAGCGCCCTTTGTAAAAGAGATGTATTCAAAACCGGTGGACCCGTCTTTTGCGACCCTGTGGAAGGTGGTCATGCACTTCCTTTCCGAGTCAAAAGGAATCTCAGCTACTCTTGGGAATATTTTCTCAAGTTCAGCTTTGTGGAATCCGGCGTTCTTGGTAAAGTTATAAGGGGCGCACTCGGTAGGGTCACCTAACACAAAGCCGGACGAGTCCTCTCTGGCGTCGTTATTGAGTGCAAGAGCGGTCATGAGCATGTCATACGGTTTTAGTTGGTGCGGTTCTTCTGAAGTTTGGCTTTTTACGGGCAGGTGGTTGGCTTTTGTGAAGTTGCCGTCAACATAGAGTTCCTCTACCGTCATCTTGTTCAATGTCAGCGTGCCGGTCTTGTCTGAGCAGATATATGTGACCGAGCCGAGGGTCTCAACAGCAGGGAGCTTTCTGATAAGGGCGTTCTGTCTGACCATCTTCTTTGCCCCGAGGGCAAGAGAGATGGTCACCACAGCCGGAAGCGCCTCCGGTATCGCCGCAACGGCCAGAGAGATGGCTGTAAGGAGCATGAGCACCGGGGGCTCTCCCCTTATTATGCCTACGGCGAAGATGATTGCGCAGATTGCCAGGACGCCCAGGGCGAGTTTTTTGCCAAAGCGTGCGAGCCTCTTCTGGAGAGGGGTCTTTACCTCCTCTTCCTCTTGCAGCATCGAGGCGATTTTGCCGAGTTCGGTCTCCATGCCGGTAGCCACGACAACACCCGTACCGCGTCCGTAAGTTACCAGGGTTCCCTTGTAGGCCATGTTCTTTCGGTCGCCTAAGGGGGCTGAGGCGTCGTCGATTGCTTTGATCTGCTTCTCAACCGGCATGGACTCTCCGGTAAGAGCCGCCTCCTCGATCTTCAACCGGGCGGACTCCAGAAGCCTCATGTCGGTAGGGACAATGTTCCCGGCTTCGAGGATTACAACATCTCCGGGCACAATCTCCGAGGCTGGAACTGTTGAAGCCGTGCCGCCTCTTATAACGACGGCAAAGGGGGCGGCCATCTTCTTAAGCGTTGCCATGGCCTTCTCTGCCCGATACTCCTGTACAAAACCAATTACCGCGTTTAGGACCACAATGACGACTATGGCAACAGTGTCAGTCAGGTCTCCTATGATTCCAGATATAAGAGCTGCGGCTATGAGGATGAGGATCATGAAGTCCTTGAACTGATTGAGGAACATCATGAGAAGAGTCTTCTTTGCTTTCTCCCTAAGCTCGTTCGGGCCATACTCTTCGAGCCTTTTACGTGCCGTGTCGGGGGAAAGACCCTTTACGGAAGACCTAAGTTTTTTTATCGCTTCGTCCTCTTCGAGCTGATGCCATCCCATGCGTATTCCCCTATGGGTGAAGTTTAATATGGCCCATCAGTGTAAGGTGCAACTGTTTCCTATCTGTTTCCTATAGAGAAGTAGCGACTCTTGACTAGCCTCTACCTGTTGGTTCATCCCTATAGTAAATCTCTTATCTGTTTATGATTATCCGGGGTGCTACGGTCTCTGGTGCCGGTGTTTGGTTGTTCAGTGAGTTGTGTGGCTTTAAGTAATTGTACTCGCTATGCCGGCATGGCGTCAAGCCCGTAGCGAAGGTGCAGTTTGCCAGAAGAAATGTTCTGTACAGAGGTAGATTTGAATATTGCGAAGTACAGAAAGTGCTCCTGGTACTGTCCTCTAAAATGGCCGACCTGCAAACACCAGGGAACCCGAAGCTCGAAGAGTATAAACCCTGTCCCATAGAACAAAAAAAGACCGTAATTCCCGTCGGTATGACGAAAATTACGGCCTGGATTTTTTTGGTAGCGGGGACAGGATTCGAACCTGCGACCTTCGGGTTATGAGCCCGACGAGCTACCGGACTGCTCCACCCCGCAGCAATCTAGTTACAGTAACAGAGCCGTTCGGCCTCTGTCAATCTAAATCTATATGTTAGTCGGTTCCTGCCCTGTTTTTGTTCAAACCATGCCGGTTACTGTCGGACGTAGGCGTACATCAACGCGCCGACCGCGAAGAAGAGCATATCTGGAAAAGCAGCGGCCAGGAGCGGCGGAATAACCCCGCCGTGGCCGAGCGACGTTGTGGCCGCAAAGATTATCCAGTAGCTAAGCGCTATTATCACGCTTATGCCGACTCCCACGGCAATGGAGCTGTGGCGACCGGTTTTGAGGGCGAAGGGTATGCCGATAAAGATCATGATGAAGTTTATGACGGGAAATGTCACCCGGTTGTAGAGGTCTGTTCTGTATCGGGCGGAGTCGTATCCGTCGGCCTCAAGCCCTCTTATATATCGCATCAGCTCTCCAATGGGCATGTCCCTTCTTCTGCTTTCTATCCCCGCCATCTCTTCCGGGCCCGCAAGCCCCTCGACCACGTAGCCGTCCACCGAGGTGCGCAGCGTTTTGCCGTTTTCGGGAAACTTCCAGACGGTTGCCGTACCGGTAACCCACTTGGCGCCGTCGTATATAACATCTCGCGCCTTAACGCGTCCTGTTACCTTAAAGGGCTTGGCTATTTTGTAGTAGTCGAAACCGTGCAGCCTCTTCTCTACAAGGTCTATGCCCCTGATGTTGTAGATACCCTCAGCGCTCTTTACCCAGAGCCCTTCTTTGCCGAAGGTTCCTACACGCTCTGAGTCAAACCACTTTGCACTGAAGGCTGCGGCCCGCTGGTTCATGACAGGAGTAATGGTCTCGTTCATAATAAAGAGCCCGGCGCTTATGAAAAGCCCGAAGACGAACAGAGGCGCAAGGACGCTGAAGAGGCGTATACCTCCGGCCTTCATTGCTGTTATCTCGCCATGTTTTGCAAGTAGGCCGAGGGTAAGCAGCACCGACAAGAGCGTGGCTATGGGGGCGACCTCCGAGACGATATACGGAATATTGTAGAAAAAGAAGGCGATAGAGGGCAGAAGAGGCACGTGGCTCTCTATGAGGTTCTCCATATTCTCAAAGAGGTCTACGAGCGTAAAGAGGAGTATGAAGGAGACGAGCGTAATCGCCAGAAGGCGCGCGAACTCGGTCAGTATATAACGCTGGAGCCTCTTCATCGGTGGCCACCGTTCTTCTTCTTATGCCGTCCCTTGTTATGCCGTCCTTTGTGCGGCGTCATCAGCGTTACAGCGCGGTAGAGGCCGGCGAGCAGGTTGCTCGGTCTGTCTGTTGCCGTGCGGTGGAAGAGCCATAGCCCTAGAACGCCCAGCAGTACGTCTGAGCCCCATACAGAGACAAGCGGAGGTATGTTGCCGTTCTCTCCTAACGCCTCGAACGCGGTGGACAGAACGTAGTAGACGAGTATTACGCCGAGCGCGGTAGAGAAGCCGGTAAAGCGCGCGGAGCGGATCTTCTGCATTCCGAGCGGCAGGCCTAAGAGCGCAAAGATGAAGACAGAAAACGGCAGGGCAAACCGCTTATGGAAGTCGATTACGTACGGGGCCGTCGGTTCGCCCTTCGCTCTTATGCTCTCTATCTTCTCCAGTAACTCTCCGGGGTAGAGTTCTCTGTTGGTCTTGCTCCAGATATTTAACGGCTCGCCCTCTGGAATTGTAAGTTCGAGCAGGTAGCTTGTGAAGTCCGCCAGGTGGTAAGCGCCACCCGCAGACCCTTTCGGCCCAGTTGGATTGAAGCTGTGCAGGGTACCGTCTTCAAGTTTAAGGTAGAGTGTGTTGCCGTCCTCCGAGGTAACAAAGCGGCCCTTGTCAGAGAAGAAGGTACTCGATTTGCCCTCTTTGTCCGACTCGGAGATAAAGACCCCGGCAAGCTCCCCCGTCTCCGGTTTCAGCCTGTCGACGTAGAGAACCAACCCGCTGAAACGGTCGTAGAACCGTTTCTCTTCAATTCCGGCGGTAATGTTGCTCTCGGCGGCCCCGGCAACGAGGCTTTTCATCTTGAGGTTTCCCCAGGGGTAGAGGTAGAGCATGACGACGACACCAATAACGTAGATGCAGGTGGCCATAACGGCAACCGGCTTTAGTATCGAGTAGAGGCTTACTCCAGAGGCCTTCATGGCGGTCAGTTCCGAGTCGGAACTGAGGCGCGCAATCGCTATCAATACTGCCACTAGAAATGAGAACGGAATGGTGTAGATAAGGAAGGACGGAATCGCAGAGGCGATGAACCAGAAGGCGAAAGAGGGCCCGATGCCGTGGCTGATGAGCAGCTCTACAAGCGTGAGAACTTTGCTCAGAAGCGCCGTTGCGGTCAGTATTACGAGAGTCAGTCCAAAGGGAACCGCGATCTCTTTGAGTATATAGAGATTTATAAGCCTCGGCATTTTCAGATAGTACTATAAGTAGAGACGGTAAGACAACTGCGAATTTTGGATTCGAGCTTTAGGTCTATTCGCCCGTCCCTTTTATCATGCATGCTCTTCATGGAGTTATCTCATCCTGTAGAGCAGGATTATCGAGATTATATATCCGAGCACAAGGGCGAAGGCGTCCCAGCTGAGGCGCAGAAAGAACTTCTTGCGTGCCCTGTAGGTCAGCGCCACTATCGCCACACCCGTCATCATCATAGCTATAAAGCCCATTACGGCGTGCTCCGAAGAGACGGCGCCAAGGAGGCTCCCTTTGGTGTAGAAGAGGTCTTCGACCGTGATGATAGCGATGTTGAAGAGGTTTGAGCCGAAGAGGTTGGCAATTGCCATCTCTGCGGCCCCGATCTTGAGCGCGCTCATAGAGACCGCAAGTTCCGGGAGCGAGGTGGCAAGGCCGATAAAGACCGTGCCTACGAAGCTGCCGCCGAGGCCTGTTGCTACCGCGATTCTGTCTCCTAGAAACGGCAGTACTGTGGCGGCAATGACTATTATGCCGCCGTTTATCACGTAGAAGAGTATCGCCTTGTTGAGCGTCATGTGGTCGTACTGCGCCTCTTGGGCCTCGGCCACCTCTGTAACGTGTGCTTCGAGGAGCCTCTTTTCGTAGTAGTAGACGCTGCGAATGGCCATTATGTAGATGAAGAGTATGACCGGGGAGTAGAGGCCGATGTGGTAGAATTCGGGAATTGCAGGCCCGGCGATTATCGACATGGAGGCGACCCCGATAAGGAGCACCCCAAAGCCGGCCGAGAGCATGTGCCCGGTGGCGGCCCTTGAAAAGATCGGGTCGCGTCCGTGAAAGAAGTCCATGAGCGCGATTATGGAGATGTTGAAGATGCAAGAGCCCATTATGCCGCCGACCGCTATGTCTGGCACGGATGCAATGGTGACTGCGGAGATTCCGCTTATAAGTTCCGGCAGGCTAGTTACTCCCGCCATAAGTATAAGGCCCACCCAGGCGCGCCCAAGGCCCGACTTCTCGGCGATAATGTCTCCGTAGAGCGACAGAAAGTAGCCGCAGACGACGATTACAGCCGAGCAGAGTATGAACTCTCCCCAGAGTATCAGCACGGGCTGCTACCGCACTGCTCGGTTCTATATGGGTGGTGTGACAACTGGACTCCGGGGCTGGTTTTGTTGCCGTGTTGCAGGCATGGGTTTGCTTTTCCCACGTGCTCTTCTTTACTTATTTGGATGGTCGGATCTCGTAGATTCTTTTCTGGCTTGGAAGCCCGCCTATGGATGCTAGGTAGATTCTGCCGCCCTTGTCGATGTATCCGCGCAGCATAGCCTCTTCGTTAAGAAAGCTTTCAATCCCCTCGGGCAGGTGGTCGTTCTCTTTGAAGCCGAGTATCGTGGTACGGGTGTCTCTAAAGCTCTCCTCTTCGGTAAGGGCCGAGCCCATGGCAAAGCAGAAGGAGTCGCGAACCACGCCGTGAAACATGTTCTTCTGAACATTTATCCTGAAGAGATCGTAAGCGGTGTTGCGGGTGCTGAAGTTGGTGAAGAAGATGATTTCAGGGTTTTGCCCGACGGACATCGCCATTACCTCCTCCGCCGTGTGCCTGCCCTTGAGCGTCATGTCGAGTTCCTTGTAGAAGAAGTCGCAGACCTCGGAGCGGGCGTACTCGCCGTTGGTCACCTTCTCTACCGTGCCGAGGGCATGGTCGTAGTAGATAATGCCAGCTCTGAACTCTTCGTCCACCTTGTCGAGCTGCATCTTAGCGTTCTCTATCGCGTCGCCGCACACCTCTTTGGCTATGCTCGGCAGCTCTGCGTTGGGATCTTCTTTGTGGCTGCCGGCATACTGCACGGCGCCGCATTTATGGTTATGGGAGCCGTGCGCGATTACTACCGTTGGTATCTTGTTGGGGCTGTAGACGACGTTGCCGGCGTTAATCAACACGTTAACGTTCGGCAGGTGCTTGAGTATCTGCCGGACTCCCTTGTTCCTGGCGTCGCTACAGACGTATACATCTGTGGTGGGCGTAGAGGAGCTGAGGCGGAGATTTCTTAAGAAATCTCTTGCCAGAGCATGCGGCATATCCGCTACGGTAATCTTTACCAGGTCAGCCCAGTTAATCTTCAGGTCGTTTACAGGCATACTCTCGGCACCCCTTGTTCGGTTCTTTCACGCTCTGTTGCTCTGAGCGAACGAGTCGTTCTTAAAAAACTTTATACATTATAGACTGATATTACTAGCCGTTGGATGATAAAGTCAAGCCTGTTCGTCTCTTTACGCTATATAAATTACTGTTTTCGGCTCTGTTGCTAGCCCGACAGAGTTCATTACGACAAAAAAACAGCTTGACCCGTACGGGCCATACTTGATAGCTTGAGGTGAGTAAAAGTAGAAGTAAGGCGACTGTGGTGTCCCCACCGAGATGGTGCTAAGGAAGGGGGCTTTAGGGAATTCCCGTAGAACCGGGAGCTGCCCCGCAACTGTGAGCGGATAAGTCCGCGAGCCAGGAGACCTGCCCGGTCGCCATTTAAGTTTAAGGCCTTTCGAGGGAGAAGGCCGGAGCAGCCTCGTTGACTCATTTCTGTTTAGAGCCGATTGGGGCAACAGGCAAAAACTGGCTCTTCTTGTATTCCCGTCCTTCGATTTTCGTTGGGGCGGGTTTTCTAGTTCCGGGGTTATCTGTTTGTCATTAGAGTACTCTGTTTTTCATTAGAGTTTTTTGTCTCTTGTTCGTCTGCTATGGAGGGAATAAAAGTGTTTAAAGGAATGAAGAGTTCGGGCCTTATCCATATCTACACGGGCGAGGGCAAGGGCAAGACCACGGCCTCTTTGGGGCTCGCCCTGAGGGCCGCAGGCGCAGGGCTGAAGGTTCTTATAGTGCAGTTCTTTAAAGAAGACAGCGCAGAGTCGGGCGAGAAGGAATTCTTTCAATCAGATGGTTTCGACGCCTTAGGAGTAGACCTTGAACTAAAGCGCGCAAACTGCCGTCATCCAATGTTCACGGGTAAGAGAACCGACAAAGTGGCGGTGCAGGCAAGCGTAACAGACGCCTTTGCGCTCATTAAAGAGCGGGTTGGTGCCGGAGGCATAGATCTTCTAGTCTGCGACGAGATACTCTCTGCGATAAACGGAGGCTGGCTAGCTCTTGATGAGGTAATAGAGTTTCTCGAGACCAAGCCGGTAGACCTTGAGGTTGCGTTCACCGGGCGCGACGCACCCGTGGAGCTTCAGAAGATGGCGGACTACGTAACGGAGATGCTAAAGATAAAGCACCCGTACGACACCGGGCTTCCGGCGCGTAAGGGCATAGAGTTTTAAGCCGGTTTTTTCCGGCTAACGAGAGTGCAGTAGAGGAGTACGGACGGTATGGGAGACACTACAGTACTGACCTTTGTAACAGGCGGGTCGAGAAGCGGCAAGAGCGATTTTGCGCAGACACGCGCCGAGGAGCATGCAACTCTGCGCTCCTGCACACCCGTCTACTTTGCCACTGCCGAGGCGCTCGATACCGAGATGGTCGAGCGCATTGCGCTGCACAGAGAGGGCAGAGGCGAGAGGTGGCAGACAGTAGAGGTTCCGGTTGACCCGGCCTCGGAACTTGGGAAGATAGAGCCGGGCTCCGTCGTCGTGCTCGACTGCATTACGCTCTGGGTCTCCAACCTTATGGGCTCCGGGCTTGCCGACGCCGAGATAATGGAGCGCGCCACGGCTTTTTTGTCAACCTGCACCGCAGTAGTTGAGTCCGGCTCGTCTGTCTTTCTGGTCTCAAATGAGGTTGGCAGCGGCATAGTACCCGACAACCCGGTCTCGCGCAGGTTCAGAGACTTAGCAGGCAAGATAAATGCGGCGGCGGCAGAGGCCGCAGACGAAGCGTACATGATAGTTGCGGGCCTTCCGCTCAAACTTAAGTAGTGATATGTGAGGCAGTACCCTATGAACGGTATTAGAGAAATCAAGAAGACCGGTTCCGAGATAATAGACGGAGCATTGGAGGCTATCTGTGCGCTCGACAAGAACGCTATGGAACTTGCGCAGCAGAGGCTCGATATGTTGACCAAGCCGAAGGACTCGCTTGGGTACTTGGAGGAGTTCGCCAAAAGGATAGCCGGCATTACGGGCGAGAAGAGCCCGACGATCAGTTCAAAGACCGTCTTTGTCTTTGCCGGAGACCACGGCATAGCGGCAGAAGGGGTCTCGGCATTTCCGGCTGAGGTCACCCCTCAGATGGTTCTGAACTTTTTAGCAGGCGGGGCAGGAATAAACGTAATCGCGCGCCACGTAGGGGCTACGGTCAAGGTGGTGGATATTGGCGTAAATGCCGATTTCGACGACGCACCGGGGCTGTTAAAGAAGAAGGTGGTTCGCGGCACGGGCAACATTGCCAAAGGGCCTGCCATGACCCGGCAAGAGGCCATAGACTGCATCGAAGTAGGAATTGAAATCGCCAGAGAGTTCTCGGCTCCTGGTGCGATCTTCGGCACAGGAGAGATGGGTATCGGCAACACCACGCCGTCCGCTGCGCTGGTCTCGGTCTTTACCGGTCTCTGTCCTGCTGAAGTTACCGGCAGGGGCACGGGCATAGATGACAAGAGTTACGCACGCAAGGTCGAGGCGATAGAGGAGGCTCTAAGGGTGAATACGCCGGATGCCACGGACCCAATGGAAGTTCTGGCCAAGGTCGGAGGGGCCGAGATAGCTGGAATAGCGGGACTGATAATAGGCGCAGCCAGCGAGCGGGTTCCTGTTGTAGTGGACGGTTTTATCTCCACCGCAGGCGCGCTCGTAGCCTCAAGGCTCCACCCGGAGGTGGAGCAGTACCTCTTCGCCTCCCATTCCTCCGTAGAAAGAGGCCACCGCGCCGCGCTAGACGCCATAGGCATCAGGCCTTTTCTCGACCTTAACTTGCGCCTTGGCGAAGGCACGGGCGGAGCGCTGGCAATATCATCCATAGAGGCGGCTCTTAAGATCTTCAACGAGATGGCTACCTTCGGCTCTGCCGGGGTGAGCGAGCAGGAGTAGCTGAGCGCGCGATGAAGAGACTGCTGATAGCCCTGCAACTGCTTACCATCCTTCCGGTAAGAGCTCAGTTTGAGCCCCGCGACTTCCGCTCTGCGGTTGCGTTCTTTCCAATCGTCGGCGCTCTGCAGGGGTGCGTGCTCGTGGTGGTTGCGTATGTTTCGACGATGCTCTTAGAGGGTACGGCAACGGGCCTCACCGGCGCACTGGTGCTTGCGGCTCTGGCGTTGACGAACGGCGGGTTTCACCTCGACGGCTTTGCCGACACGGTAGACGGCCTTGCAGGAGGCAACAGCGCCGAAGAGCGGCTTAAGATAATGAGCGACCACACCACCGGGGCCATAGGCGTGGTCTTTATCGTGTTACTTCTTATACTGAAGTACGCGGCCATCAGCGCAGCGCTTGCGCTCGAAGGCGGTGCCGGGTATGGGGGCTACGCGCTGCTCTTTCTCTTTCCTGTTGTCGGACGCTGGGCAATGGTTCCGGTCTCTGCTCTTTCTGAGTATGCCAGAGAGGGCGGCGGACTCGGTGCCGCCTTCTGTGCCGCTTCAGCCGAGACGCTCTTTTTTGCAACCGCTATCACACTTATTGCCGCGTGGTTT
>JADFVP010000187.1 GCA_015222595.1 Pseudomonadota bacterium | reverse complement strand
GCGTTCGTCAGGCGGTACTCGAACTGGTACTTCACGTTGAAGCTGTTTAGCACGAAGTTCTCAGGGAAGGTGAAGAAGGGCCCTGCGAGCTTTATCGCCGTTATAGCCGCGTCGTCGAGCACCGGGTAGCCCGAACTCCTGTCTATCGTCACCTCAGTTATCTTGCCGTCCCTTGCTATCACAAAGTCTACCGTCAACTTGCCCTGCCAGCCGTTCATGGCCGCAGCTATCGGGTACTCCCAGAAAAAGCCGACCCTGTCGCGCACATAGAGAAGGTACTTCTGATAAATCAATTCGGTGGTGTTGAGCTGAAGAATGGGGCCCGGCGCTCCGCGCGCCGCCGTGCTAGGCCCGGTCTTTGCCAGCGCAGCCAACCTCTCGCTGCTCGGAAAGAGCGACGGTTTCCGGCCCTTGCCTGTTGCCTCATCTTTATTGAGGGCGGACTTTGTGGCCGTTTTGCCCGACTCCCCTCCTGTTTCAGTCGAACGCATATGAGGCGGCACGACTACGGCCTCTTTAGAGACCTTTACAATGCCCGTGCCCTCTTTGGCGGCCCTGTGGGTGGTCTCGCCCCCGTTGCCGCTCCGGCCCTCTCTTGCGTTACTCTTCTTCTGTCTCTCTGCTCTTTCCCTCTGTGCTCTTTGCGCTTTTTCACCCGCTCTTTCTAAAGGACCCTCGGGCATGCTCGTACGAGAGTCCGGCTTAGGCACGCTCTCTCTCTTTACGCTTACGGTCCTGTCGGCGTACCGGATCACTTCGCTCTTTTCAGGCGCATTACTCTTTACGGTAGAGGGCAGCTCAATTACAGGCACCCACCGCTCTTCTTTAATGGTCTCCTTTGCCGCTGGCACGGCTACCATCTCAATCTCGATAGGGGCGCTCTTCTGGCTGTCCGCACTACGGAAAAGAAGGGATTCGAGCGCGCCGGAGTTGAGCACAATAAAGTACGCAAGGGCGTGCACAAGGACCGAAAGAGCGAGAAATAGCAGCAGCGGCGGGCTCTGTACAGGCCGCTCAGGGCCGCTATGGAATAAGTTTTTGGTTGACATAAAGGGGCTCTTCTGTCAAAATTACTTTGTAAAAGTCTACAATTTTATAACTGTAACGTACTGTTCTGGCGTTCCACTGTGCCAGAACTATAAAGCCAAACAATAACACGGAGAAGAGCGATGTTCGGATTCAGCGCATGGGAACTTGCCTTTGTTCTCGTAATAATACTAATACTTTTCGGAGTTGGCAAGCTTCCAGATATCGGTTCGGGAATGGGCAAAGCCATGAAGAACTTTAAAAAGGCCACAGCAGACGCCGATCTCGATATAACGAACGAAAAGAAGAGCTCCTAAAGGGGCCGATTTCAAGGGCCGTTCCCCTCTTATCCTTCTCTTTCTTTGCCTTCTCTTATGAACTGAAGGAGGGCAGCGTTTGGTAGAGTAACGGCTCTCGGCTCTTTCGTCGGTCTCGATATAGCGGTCTTGATATAGCTTCATTTCTAAAGCCCTTGAACAGAGTTCAAGGGCTTTTTTGCGTCCGGGGTATTTTCTTCTTTCTCTTTTTCTTTGCCGGCAACTACGGCTACGCTTCATCCCCCTGCCGTCTGATTTCTTCGTGCTCAAGGCTTACGCCTCTTCGCCCTCTTTCAGCAGCTCCTCGGCGGATGTCCGCACCTGCTCATGGAGCGACTTGTCTTTAACCACGAGCTTAAGGTCCTGCGCCATCAAAGATTCGAGCAGTATTATAACGACGCGCGGTGGCGAGTACGGGTTGAGGGCCACAGCCTTTTTAACAGCATACCGCTTCGACCATTTGCTGTGGGTAGCAACGAGTTTCAGTATCTCGGCAGCCCCGGGCCGCTTCGACGCTATCTTCACCGCCTCGGTCTCTGTGGTGCGCGGGTTGTTCAGAATGTTTCCTATCACCATCGGGTCCGGGTCCGAGAGCAGCCGGTCGATACTCTCCTTTACTCCCACCTTCGATAGCGTTCTGCGCTCTCCGAGGCTTATGGACTCCATCTGCGCATCTATTTCTTTATCGTAGCCCGCAGGGCCGGACTTCTCTGGCTCTAAGTCCGTGAAGAGACGCACTACCTTTAAGAGGCCGACCTCTGTTGCCCTCTTGTGCACATCGTGAAAGATAGAGCTGCCTAGCGCGCTCTTGAGCGCCTTCGGGTCAACTATGAGTGCGAGGGCCGCTCGCGCCTTCTTGTCCGTCTTTATTCTAACGAGTAGCGAGTTGAAGAAGCGGGCGATCTCGTCCGGGGTAAGTTCTGCAACGCGGCGCGCAAGCGTTCCGGCGCGCATGCCAGGCTCTGGCAGGGCCTCTAGGTCGTCGAGGGTACGCTCGAGCAGGGAGTCTATTTTATCAGGCTCTTTAGTCATAAGGTTATGCCGTAAGAGATAGGTCTGAGAGATAAGTATGGGAAAAGGTACGGATAAGCCCGGCCTCTTGCAGTGCCGAACTTGGGCCTCTAGCGCAGTACGTCGAGAGAGAACTCGGCGGTAGCCTCCGGCGCGTTTGTAAAGAGCAGCATGACGGGAACCGTGCCTTTTGGCGGTATTGTGCCGCCGGAGACGTCTCTGAAGTTTTTTAGCAGGTCTTTGCGGCTCATGCTCTTTAGCTGCTCGCCAGAGACAACTCTGCCGGGAGAGACCTCGCGCACAGAGAGCCGCTTGCCGCTTCTGTTGTAGAGCGTGCCCTTGATTGCCTTCACCTTCTGCGGCTTGTCCGTCATGTTAAGGAGCTTCGCCTCTACCACGAAGAGCGCGCCTATCTCGCGGTTAGTGGCCACATAGCCCTTCATTGCGGTAACCGCAACAGAGAGTTCGCCGCCCGTGCCGCTCTTGGAGTTTAGAACTTTCTCGGCGATACCGGTAAAGTGGAGCAGAACGCCTATGGCTATGATAAAGAGGATGGCGAGAAAGAGCGGGGCCTTTGAGCCTCTCTTGTCTACCTCGTAAGGCGGTACGGTTACCTTTGCTGCCGGTGCGGTGTCGGCTTCGGTGTCGCCACCCGTCTCCTTGTCCTTTGACGAAGCGGCGGAAGCGGCCCAGGCAGGGCTCTTGGCGTCGTCCGGTTCAGGCACTTCAGCCGGGGCAGTCTCTTGTGTGGCAGCGTCTTGTGTAGCAGCGTCTGGTGTAGCAGCTTCTTGGGCTGCCGTTGCCTGGCTATTTGCCATATGTTCGTTCGCGGTCTCTAGCGCGTTGGTGAGGAATTGGCGCATCTCGGCATCGGCCTCCGAAGCCGGGGGCTCAGAGGCTGACTCCGGCTCGGTGGCTCCGGTTTCGATGGGTTCGGTTTCGATGGGTTCGGTTTCGATGGGTTCGGCAGGGCTCTCTTCGCCCGGCCCGCCTGTCTCGGCGGCCTCGGCCTCTTTTAGCGCGTCTTCAAAGGCCGACTGAAGCTCGTTGCCGACCTCGAACTCTACGGCGCTGCCCTCCTCTTCATCCGTCAGTCTGGGCGCGTCCGTCTCGGCCTCTGTCGTGTCGGTATCGATCTCTAAGGTAAAGTCGTCGTCAGAAGAGCTGTCAGGTGCAGAGGAAGTCTCTTCTTCTTTTTCAGAAGGAGCTTCCTCTACAGAAGAGGTTTCCTGAGAAGTGTCCCCCAGGGTAAACTCTTCGTTCAGGTCCGGCTTTTCCGCCTCATTACTTTTTTCGGGTGTGTCATCTGGAAGATCGAACTCGGGATTGGAGAGGTCTACATCATCTTCGCCGATGGAGAGTCCTGAGTCGTCGCTCTGGTTGGCCCTGTTGAAGCCGTCGAGCAGAAAGTCGTTTTCGTCGTGGCTCATGCTTGAGCTGCCGGCGCTATTAGAGTCGTCAGAGTCGTCGGAGTCGAGGTTGAAGTCGAGCCCCCCGATGCTCGGCCCCTTTTCGGCGCTCTGCTCCTGCTCTTTTGTAGTTTCGGCTGGAGTTTCCTGCGGAGACTCTTCTGAAGTTTCGCCTGCTGTTTCGTCTGTTGTCTCACCGGAAGTTTCCTCTGGTGTCTCAGAAGGAACTTCCGTGGTGTCGGGC
>JADFVP010000186.1 GCA_015222595.1 Pseudomonadota bacterium | reverse complement strand
CAGGGAGCGGCAGAGGTAAGGCGTAGGCTCGACAACGGGGTCTATATCTTCGTGCTTCCGCCTTCGATAGAGGCCTGTCGCGCCCGGCTCCGTACGCGCGGCAAAGATGACGAAGCCGAAATAGAGAGGCGGCTCAATATCGCACTCGAAGAGATAGTGCGCGCCCCGGAGTACGACTACATCATAATCAACGACTCGCTAGACGACTCTTTCGAGACCCTTGCCGCCATAATCCGTGCCGAGAAGGTGAAAGAAGTGCGGATAAAAGAGAAGGTGAAGAGCCTCTTTGGCCCAGGCGTCAGATAAGCCTGAAAAGCCGAATAAAAATTTACACTTGTAATAGACGCTGCTGTAGTCTACAATAAACGTCTTGTAAATTAACCGGGTCGATAGCGAGATAGAGCGCACGACCTTAGATAACAGATAAGCAGAGGAGCAGACAGAGATGGCAAGAATTACCGTAGAAGACTGCCTTAAAGAGATACCGAGCCGTTTTACGCTCATTCACGTTGCTTCACAGAGGGCACGCAGCCTTATAAGGGGCGCGAAGCCGCGCATAGACTCGACGAACAAAGTTGTCGTTACCGCGCTTAGAGAAGTTGCCGCCGGAGAGGTAACGGTAGCGCCCGTTGAGCCTACAGAAGAGGGCGCGGACGAGTAAAGACCCGTCTGTCTACTCGTATCGACCAGCCATTTTCAAGCCATTTTATGACAGAAAGGCCGGACTCAAACTTGAGTCCGGCCTTTGCTATTTCACTCTGCGCCGCTTAGCGAGAACTTCCAATACCCCTTCAGCCTATTTTGTGATATCCGAGAGGTTGGAGTTCACAAAGTCCCAATCTACCAGCTTGGCCATGAAGGCGCGCAGGTAGTCTATCCGACGGTTCTGATAGTCGAGATAGTAGGCGTGCTCCCAGACATCTACGGCCAGAAGCGGCGTATGGCCGTGCAGTATCGGGGTGTCGGCATTCGAGGTCTTTAAAATCTCAAGCTTTTCATCATGCAGCACCAGCCACGCCCAGCCGCTGCCAAACTGCGTAACCGCGGCAGCGACAAAGGTCTCGACAAACTCTTCGTAGCTGCCAAAATCCTCTTCCAGCCTTCGTGCTATCTCTCCGTGCGGCTCCCCACCGCCCTTCGGGCTCATGCACCTCCAGTAGAAGGAGTGGTTGAAGACCTGGGCCGCGTTATTAAAGAGAGCTGAGTACTTGGTCTCTCTGGCGCTCGAGTTGATTATCGTTATGAGGTCTTTACCCTCAAGCTCGGTGCCGGCCACCAGCCTGTTGGTGTTGACCACATAGGCGTCGTGATGTTTTTGGTGGTGTAACTCAAGTGTGCGGGCGCTTATTACAGGCTCTAAGGCGTCTAAGGCGTACGGCAGGCCGGGTAGAGTTATTTTTTCTGCTTTGAGCGTAGACATAATATCCTCCCTCGACAGATTACCGGCCACGCACTCTTTAAGTACCAATACATGACCAACTAAATTCCTATACCTTAAGTCTACCCCGCTATAGATGCTTGTCAACCATAGATGCTTGTCAACCGGGTTCTGCGCCCCGTTTTACTCTTTCTCTATAAGTGCATCGATCATCCTCTGTTGTGCGCCAGAACCCCAGTCGCGCGCGCCCAAGTACCGGGCCGCAACAAGATAATCCTTATCTATTACAACGGTTACCGGAAGCGCACCGACCCCGTAAGCCCGCATTATCTTGCCGTATTGGTCGAGGTAGACCGGAAGATTGATACCGTTCTCTTCGAGATACTTTAGGACCTTATCTCTGTTGTCGAGCGCGATAGCGACCACACGCACCCCTTTAGCGCCGTACTTCTTATTGAACCGAACGAGGTCCGGCAACTCTTTCTGGCATGGAGCGCACCACGTTGCCCAGAAGTGCAGAAGCAGAACCTCTTTGCCGCCCGAAAGCTCTTTTAGCGTGACCTTCAGGTTCTCTTGCTCGCCGGAGCTGGCGGTTTCGAGCACCTGCAACGGGTGGTCGAGAGCCGGGGCTTGTTCGCGCGCACTGCTTTCAAAACCAAGGCCATCCGCGCCGTCCCCCTTCCCGGCGCTAAGTGCCGGGGAGGGGGCGAGCAGATGTGCGACTATAAGCAGAGCCGCGCAGACCGTAAGACCTCGGACGAACCTACTTAAAAGGACCATGAGAGTCTGCCTATTGCGCGGTAGTCGAGTACGAGCTGTTCGCCGTTTGCGTTCTGGTAGAGCGGCACCTGGAGTTTTAGCTCTGCGCTTCCGCCGCTACCAGGCAGCTTTACCTGAACCACCGGAGAAAGGAGTACGGAGACGAGCCCTGTGTTGGAGGTGTCGTCGGCGAGCGACGTTGCCGGGGCCGAGTACCTTCCGTCGTGGTCTGTGTCTTTACCCGCATAGATACCGTTAAGATCGAGACCGATGTTGACGAAGTTATGCACCTGATACCGCGTGATTATATCTGCGGTCAACTGGTCGCCGAATTCGTAGCCGCCGTGTCCCTCGGTCGTCATCTGGTAGAAGAGGTTGGCCTGGACTACTAGCGGGTAGTAGCCGCGCATGTAGTTGATCATTATGATGGGATCCCACGAGCCGCTTCCGGGCTGCATCATCGCGTGAATAAGCGAACCGGATGCAGACCGTTCGTTTACCGCCCCTGTCGGGGTCTTTAGCCCAAGCCCAAGCGTCACTCTTTTGGAGGGTCTTAT
>JADFVP010000185.1 GCA_015222595.1 Pseudomonadota bacterium | reverse complement strand
CCCCCAAACGGCACACAAAACTACTTCTTAAGCTCGCGCTCGTTCAGCGGCTGTACAAGCCTGCTATTTGCCCCGAGTATCGATTCTATCTTCAACAACTGCTCTTCGGAGACCTCAAGCGGAGCCCTAAGCACATGCCACTTCACGCCTTCGGTGCACGGCGGCGTGGTCAACGAGCCGGAGTAGGCGTAGTAGCTCTTGGAGCCCGGCAGCAGCTCTATGGCGTTAATCTTTACTCCGACCGACCTCTTCTGTCTCGGCCTCTCCGGGAGGTTGGCCCAGATACTCTCGAAGTTTATATTCTCGGCGCCCACATGAAAGAGCACGCCGACTACCGCCAGCTTTCCCCTGTTCGATTTATGAACCAGATGCATCTCCATAACGGCAGGCAGCCCGTCAATGAGGTGCTCGCTCGGGGTATGAAAGTGAAACTGCATGAGCTTGTACTTTTCTTTGGCAATAGTAATGGAGCTGCCCTTGTCGTACTTTACCACTATGGTGTGGCCGTTATTTATAATGTTGAGTTTGGTCGGAGCGTAGTTGAACTCTATTCTCGGCAACGCAACATCTAGAGCGCCGGCAATGTCCACCGGCGATTGGCTGAGCCCCTCTTTGCACGCCTTATACTTCTCTGAAATATCTCCCCAGTACTCAGGCCCAGACTCAGACTCCGCATCGTAACTCCACTCTGGGCCACCTGCTGCATCAACTCCGGGCACGGCTACAAAGAAAAATAAAAAGAGCAGACAGACAAGAGACGTTGCTGCCGGAAATCTGTTGATACATCTGAGACAAAAAGCCATTCCTGTAACTCCTTCTACGCCGTAAAAGCGAGATTAATAACTGTCACCTGTTTTTCTATACCGGTAAAGCAAACAGAAGAGAACCGCCCCTAACCCTTGCCCCGAGAGAGAACCTCATGCAGTGTCTTTATCTCCACCACCTCGTACTCCTTCACCCCTGTAGGCAGGTTTATCACAACCTCGTCACCCACCGACTTATTAAGGAGCGCAGAGCCTATGGGAGAGCTTACGGAAATCTTTCCGTTACGCGGGTCCACCTCTTCAGGAGTAACTAGCTCGTACCCTACCTCTGCATCGGTATTGGTGTCTATGAGACCGATCTGCGAGCCGAACCCGGCACGGTCGCGCGGAATGTCGTCTATATTGATAGAGGAGAGCATAGTAATCCTGCTTGAGAGCTGCCCTGCGCGGGCCTGAAGAAAACTCTGCCGCTGTTTGGCTGCATCGTACTCCGCGTTCTCGCTAAGGTCTCCGTGGGCCGCAGCAGTTCTAAGCTCCAACGGGCAATCGACCCTCAACTCGCGCTCCACCTTCTTCAGTTCTTCCTTCAGCTCATTTATAATTGGAAGCTCATCCATACTCTCGTCTCCTTTTGGTACTTCGCTTTTCGTCTCTGTCTGTGTGTTGAAAAATAGAACAGCACGGCCTCAGTCCTGACGCTCCATAACTACAACGCTCTCCATATGGTAAGTCTGGGGGAACATATCTATCAAGACCGCTTTAGTACAACTGTAACCCTTGGCCGCAATAGCCTGTAAGTCTCTGGCGAGTGTCGGCGGGGAGCACGACACGTAGAGTATTCGCTTCGGTCCAAGTTCCGCCAATGCTCGCGCCGAGGCTCTGTCTCCGCCCCGTGGCGGGTCGAGCACCGCAACGGCGTCTGTCAACCCTTTTGCCTTAACAGCTGCGCTCAAAAGCCATTGCGACGAGTCCGACCGGATAAACTCCACCGATGTTATGCCGTTCTCTTCGGCGTTGTTATTGGCCGCAACCACTGCCGTGGAGCTAGCCTCTACACCTACGGAGCGCTCAAAGCCGGATGCGAGCGCAAGGGTCAGATTTCCCGACCCGCAGTGGAGGTCTATTACAAGCGGACCCTGTCCTTCGCACCCTTCGGTTGCATAGCGTCTAACCGTATCTACAAGCCGTTCATTCTCCACTGTGTTGGCCTGAGTGAACACTCCCAGAGGCGCCAAGTGAGAGACACCCAATACCGTATAAGACGACAGCGTGTCACCATACGCCGCTATTGGCCGCGCAGGAGCAGAAGCCAGTTCCGCACCCGACTTCAGCCAGACCTCTATGCCCTTAAGGCCCTCTATGCTCGAGAGCAGCTCCTCGAAATCAAAGGGCGACTTTCCGTCGAGGTAGAACCGCGCAACCGTACTGCCGTCATCCCGGCTGCACCCTATCTCAAACTCATAGAGGCCCGGCATAGGCTCTTCGGCAATAGACTTTTTTATCGACTTAAAGAGAGTGTTGAGAAGCGGGTCGAGCAACGGACAACTCTCTATAGCGACGACGGTGTTGCTGTTGACCTTGTAAAAGCCCCACCTGTTGCCGTCTACATGGATTCGTGCGCGGCTCCTGTAGCCGTACGGCTCGGCAGCCTCTACAGACGGCTCAACACACTCGGGCACGATCCCTCCGATGCGTCTAAGCGAATCTAAAAAGATCGACTCTTTAATCCGCACCTGTTCAGAGTACTCTATGTGCTGATAACTGCACCCGCCACAAGTGCCAAAAACTGAGCACTTTGGCGCGACCCTCGCGCTCGACTCACTAACCACCTCGACTACGGCACCGGTTGAAAAACTCTTCTTCTCTTCGGTAACCTCTACGCGCACAACCTCGCCCGTGGCCGTAAAAGGAACAAAAACTACCTTGCCCTCTATCCTGCCGACGAAGCTGCCGCCGTATGCGGCCCCTGTCATCTCTACTTCATGTACGTCCACTGTTCTCTCTCTCTTAAAAGTCGTCTCTGTTATTATACTCTCCGGGCGAGCGCCACCAAGCACCGAAGATACTTAAGCCTGATTAGACCTATGCCTTTATCAGCTCCACAACCCGCTGGAGCATCTCCAACCTCCCGGCCTTTGTAACGGAGCTGAAGCAGAGCAGCTCTCCGGTCTCAAGGTCGTCCAGGCTCTTCTTTATTACCGCAACCCGCGCACGAAGCTTGTTACTCGATAGCTTATCAGTCTTGGTCAGTACCGTCTGCACGGGTATTGCTCCGGCGCCTAGCCACTCGAAGATATCGCGCTCTACGTCTCCGGGGTCGCGCCTCACGTCAAGCACGACGATAGCGCCCTTTATATTCTTTCTGCACTCGACATACTCGTTCACCATCCTCTTCCAATGGCGCTTGACTTCGCGCGGCACCTTGGCATAACCGAAACCCGGAAGATCGACGAATGTAAAAGCGTCGTTGATGCGGTAGAAGTTAAGTGTCTGGGTCTTGCCAGGTGTTGAGCTGGTCTTGGCGAGCCCCTTACGGTTTATAAGCGTGTTGATCAGCGAACTCTTCCCGACGTTCGACCTGCCAACCAGCATTATCTCCGGCAGCCGCTCCTTCGGATACTTCGATCTTAAGACCGCAGACTTTACGAACACGGCAGAGGTTATCTTCATACTGTCTCACACAAAAAAAGTTTTTCTAAAATATCGACTGGTATGGGAACACTGTGTACTGCACTTCTCAATCGTCGGGGCTGCCAGTCTCTTCTGGAGGCTTGTACGGCTCCGTGGTGCGCGTACCGGCCAAACGTCTATCGCGCTCATCCCGCTCCGTTAAGATGTTGAGCATGCTTCTAAGGAGCCTGTTAGTCTCGCTCTGCGCCTCTGTAACGGATTTGAGCGAACGCTTGAGCCCGAAGAGAGAAAAGGGCATGGCGATCCACAGGACTAACACCACGCCTGCGGCGAGAAAGAAGAAGATTATAGAGGCGATCACTACATTCGCCAAAAAGGGAGCGTCCATATAAGCTGCCATTTAAGAGACGGCCTCCTAATACATTAAACTACCGGGCAGCCATGCGCCCGGCAATTTCGGCTGCGAGTTTACTCCACGCGACACGCTCCTGAGTCCCCTCGGCCATATCCTTCAACGTAACGGACTCCTCTGCGAGTTCGTCTGTGCCGAGTATCAGAGCAAAACGCGCGCCAAGCCTGTCTGCGCGCTTCATGCAGCTCTTTAAAGACCCGCCGGAGAAGTCCTCTATAACCCCAAGACCCGTAGCTCTTAAAGCCCTGACGATCTCCACTCCGGCCTCTCGTGTGCCCTCACCCATCGGGATAAAGGCCGTAAGCTGAGGAGTCACAAAGGACTCTTCACCCAAGACGAGCGCGAGCCGCTCAATGCCGACAGCAAAGCCGAAGCAAGGGGTCTCGGGACCACCGAGGTCCTTGACCAGAGAGTCGTACCTGCCGCCAGCCGCTACTGCGTTCTGCGCGCCGAGCGCGTTCGAGGTTATCTCGAACGTGGTGCGCGAGTAGTAGTCGAGCCCGCGAACCATTCTTGGGTCGACCGTGAAATCAATTTCGTAACGGCCAAGCGCGGCCTTAACTTCGCTGAAGTGCGCTCCGCAATCGCCGCAGAGACAACCCGTGATCTCCGGGGCCTCTACAGTGGCCTCTTTACAACCTGGGCTCTTGCAATCTAGCGCGCGCAGCGGATTGGCTCCTATGCGCCTCTTGCAGTTCTCGCAGAGCGCATCCGCCTTACTCTT
>JADFVP010000184.1 GCA_015222595.1 Pseudomonadota bacterium | reverse complement strand
GCTCTGGCCCGGCGAGACGGGCGGCTACTATACTTCTGAAGAGACGGCTCAGGAAGAGACGGCTACGGACGAAACGGCATTTGAAGACGAAGCTCTTGCAGTTGAGGGCCTTACAGGTGCGGACCCGGAAGGTGCGGACGAAGAAGAGTAAGTTCTTGAGACGGGTTTAAGTATGAATAAGTAAGGGCCGACTCCCAAAGGGAGTCGGCCCTTACTGCTTTAGGTATTGCTAAAACAGAGCAGCTCTCTGTGCTTACTTGCCGCGTTTCTTCCCGTGGTGCGCTCCGCCGTCGGTTCTGTTCTTGTCCCACGTGTCGCACGTGGCTAGGGCAGCGTCGAGTTTTTCTATATAGTGCCCAAGCCTCTTCTTCTGTTCTTCTGTAGGCTTGTGGTTCAGGTCTTTTAGTATCACCATCACCTCGCGCATCATGCCCATATGCTCTTTCTTCATTGCGTGGTGCTTTGCCCGGCGTTCATTAACTGCGCAGGGGTTCTTTGTGTCTCCGCACGGGTTTTTAGCGCACGGGTTTCCGGCCAGCGCCGGAGAGCCCATCAGCGTTAGCGAGATCACTGCGGCCCCAAGGGCGGTTCCTGCTGTAGCCAATAACTTCATGGTCGTCTCCTTTAGATAGAAAATATAGATAGAAATTAGATCAGTAGATAACGTAGAATTCAGGTCAAAGGAGTCCTTAAAGGTCTCTCAATAGAACTCCATTTTTCATACTATTGTAGGTAGAGTATACCACTGTTTTGCGAGCTTTTTATCGAATAGAGAAATAAAAACTTCTTTTAGCGGGAGTGGGTAGGCATGTGGCCCGAAGAGCCGTCCGGTCTTACTGACGATTTGTCGCCCGAAAGGTCGCTCGACAGGTCACAATGGGTGCGGCACTCGGCGTCGAGGTTACTTGAGTGTACTTTGCAGTGCTCCATGTTGCATTCGGGCACAGCGGCGACAGAGGTCGTGGTGTATGCGCCGACGAGAGAGAGCGTGATAAGGGCCGCGACTGCTACCGAGAGAGCCTTTGTGCGGAGCCTTGGCGCCGGTCTCTTCGGACGCAACCCCTCTACCAGAAAGAGCAGTCTCGACTCTACTGCCTTGGCCGTTCTCTTCTTTCCGGCCCTTCCTGTAAGGTAGGCCGATGTCAGCGAGAGTTGAGTTCTGTTGCTTCTGGCTACCTTTACCATTGCCCCGGCCAGGTCGAGCCGTTCGGCCTCTGTTACGGCGGCCTCAGCGTCGGCGCGGTACTCGGCTTGTTCAATAAGCTCGGAGGTAAGGTGGCCGATAACGGGGATAAAGCAGAAGGTGTCGGCCACAAGGTTGTAGAGCAGGAAACGGGCCGGGTCGTACCGGCGCTTATGGTGCAGCTCGTGGCGGTAGACCCCGCGTAGCTCCTCTTTTGTCAGGCGCTCTACAAGGCCGCGCGAGAGGTAGATGCGAGGGTGAAAGAGGCCGTGAGTAAAGGCCGCCATACTCTCGGTGTCCTCTATCAGTACAACGGCTCCGCGCGTCCTTTTTGACAGTTCTCTTTTTGACCAATCTCTTGTCGGCAGACGCCTTAGAGCCAGTGCGCTACTGATAAGCCCGTAGCCGTTCTTCACCACCGCATAGACGAATCCTGCGCCCAGAAGGGCCGCGCCTGCCCAGAAAAAGAGCAGCATGGCGAGTGCGGGAAGTTCGAGGCAGCGGGTGAGCAGGTCCTGACAGAAAGCCGCCATGGAACTCGTCGTGGCTATAAGCCCCCCAAGGCCGAACACTCCCCAGAGAGAGAGCCCGATAGAGAGGCTAAAGAGTATCGCTATGGGAAGAAGAGACGCCATTTAAAAAGTCCTGTAACTGTTGAAAGAGTAGTTCTATCATGAGAAGGACAGTTCTACTCTAATGGTAAGGCATAAAAAGGCAAAGAGCAAGTTACGACTTCTTTGCAAGGCTCTTTCTTTTGCTCTCTATAAGGGCCGCGAGCGAGTCGAGGCCGTCGGGGTCGGAGTCTGCGAGCATATCTACGAAGGAGGCGGTGGCCCCGCTCGACGAGATCTCTATGACGTCGCGAAAGAGGTCGCCGGAGGCTACGCGTGCAAACTCGTCTCTGGAGTGCGCAGGAGTAAAGAGGTAGACGCTCTTGCCCTTGCGCTTGGTGACGAGCCCCTTGCGTGTCAGACGCTCTAAGACCGTAAGCACTGTTGTGAGCGCGATTCTACGGTCTCTCTTTATCTCCGTAAAGACCTCTTTGCCCGAGAGCCCGCCGAGCGTCCAGAGGGCGTCGAGTATGTCGTGCTCCAGCGGGCCAAGAAGACGCGACTGCCTCTCGGCAACGAACTTTGCGGAAAAACCCTTTTCACTCGCCTGCTCTCTCATACTCTCGGTCCTCTCGGTTGCGTGTCGTTGTCTGTCTAGGTTCAAAAAGTCTCG
>JADFVP010000183.1 GCA_015222595.1 Pseudomonadota bacterium | reverse complement strand
GATAGGTGAATGGTCGCACGACTCGCGCGGAGGAGGGGCCGGCACCACCCTGGAAGACGACATCATGTTAGGGCTCCGCGTAGCGGCAATCGATATAGGGAGCACTGAGGCGCTCTTAGGCGTCGTTCAAGATATAGGCACATCAGCGCGAACGCTCTTCATAGAATCGTCACGGCGGTTCGGCGACCACCTGAGGATAAGCGTAGAGGCGAGTCTCTTCAGCGAGATTCCTGCCGAAGACCTGCTCTTTGGACTACATGACGACGACTTTATAAAGGTCGAAGCGGCCTACTGGTTCTAAAGTAGAAGCGCCCGGCATAGAGCGCAGTTGACAAACCGTGTGTGCGGGTATAAATTTAAAATAGCAGAATAACAGAAGAGTTTAAACTGAACAGACGGAAGGAAAATCAGATATGGCGTTAAAACTTTACCAGTTCGAAAACTGCCCGTACTGCACCAAGGTACGCGGAGTACTAGGCGAAAAAGGGCTCGAGTACGAAAAAATTGAGGTTCCACTCGATAGAGAAGAGAGAACGGAGCTTATAGAGATTTCTGGGCAGATAATGGTGCCTGTTCTCGTGGACGGCGAGACCGTTATAGCCGACTCGGCAAAGATTATCGACTACCTCAGCGAGAAGTACTGAGGCGCCCTCTGCTCAACAAAATCGATTACCTTCTCTTCAAGCCTCACGTTGTCCAGCGAGTTTATCTCCTGAACCCCCGTGGGGCTTGTTACGTTTATCTCAGAGACCAAGCCGCCGATTATGTCGAGCCCCGCAAAGTAGATACCGTCTTCGGCGAACCGCTCGGCAACGGTCCGCACTATCTCGCGGTCCCGCTCGGTAACTTCGGACTTCAGGCAGTTGGCCCCGACATGGATATTCGCCCTGTGCTCTTCGGCTGAAGGAACCCTCAGTACCGCTCCAATCGCCTCTCCGTTAAGCACAATAAGCCGCTTGTCCCCTTCCCTTATTTCAGGAATATACCTCTGGGCCAGAATCTGCTTCGCACCATGCGCGGTCACAGTCTCTATTACGGCGTTCATGTTCCTGTCTTCGCTATGAACGACAAAGACGCCGCTTCCGCCGCAGCAGTCGAGCGGCTTTACGACCATTGTGCCGCCGACCGAGGTCATAAAGCCCTTTAGCCTTTTGAGATCGCTAGAGACCATGTACTCAGGGATGATACTCGGGAAGTTCAGCGCGTAGAGCTTCTCGTTCGCCTCTCTTATGCCGCGCGGAGAGTTTACGATAAAGACCTCGCGCTCGATAAAGCCGGTAAGGTAGGTCGAGTAGAGGTACTCCATATCGAAGGGGGGATCTTCGCGCAGGAACAGTACGTCCATTGTAGAGAGGTCTACATCTTCGGGCTCTCCCATGCAGAACCACTTCTCATTATCATTACCGCCTTTGCCGGCATTGAACGTAACCTTGGAGATCCGGCCCATGACGCGCCCCGCGTCGAGGTAGAGGTCTCCGGGCAGCATATGGTAGATACTATGCTCGCGGTTCTCGGCCTCGCGCATAATAACGTAGGTAGTGTCTTTGTGCACATCTATCCGCTCGAGCGGATCCATAAGAAAGAGTACTTCGAGTCGCTTCATCTTCAAATATCCTCACTTGTTCATTCAGTATAAAAAAAGAACCTATATTATAAATAATCGCGCCCTGTTTGTAAACTCTTACGAGTTTTCTGCCGATACACTGTAAAGAACGCTCAACAATTGATAGCAGGCAAAAACCTGCTATAGTAATGATAAAAGGAGGTTTTTCAATGAAATTAGGATTCGTAGGGCTCGGACGCATGGGGCTCAATATGGTTACAAGGCTTCTGGGCTCCGGCGAGCACGAGCTTGTTGTCTACAACAGAAGCACTTCTGCAATTGATGAAGCGGTTAAGCTCGGAGCCGTTGGCAGCGACTCACTCGCAGACCTGGTCGGCAAACTCGAAAGCCCCAAAGTCGTCTGGCTGATGATACCCTCAGGCGCGCCAGTGGACGGAGCAATAGAAGAACTGATTCCCCTTCTCTCTGAAGGCGACACTATAGTAGACGGAGGCAACTCCAACTACAAAGAGACCGTAGCGCGGGGCGCTATGCTAAAAGAGCACTCCATCGACTACCTCGATGTCGGCACTAGCGGCGGCATCTGGGGCCTCAAGGTCGGCTACTGCATGATGATAGGCGGCGAGAAAGAAACATTTGAGAGGCTCGAACCGGCGCTTAAGACACTCGCGCCCCCGAACGGCTACTCGCACATGGGCGCAAGCGGGGCGGGCCACTACGTGAAGATGGTTCATAACGGCATAGAGTACGGCATGCTCCAGGCGTATGCAGAGGGCTTTGCGCTTATGGAGGCCTCCGAGTACGGGCTCGACCTCAAGAATATTGCAACGCTCTGGAACCAGGGCAGCGTGGTACGCTCGTGGCTTCTCGAACTTACAGAAGACATGTTCGAAAAGAACCCGACGCTCGACGGAATAAAAGATTATGTTGCCGACTCCGGCGAAGGACGCTGGACCATACTCGACTCGATGGACAAAGATATTCCATGCCCGGTAATAACACTCTCGCTGCTTCAGCGGTTCGAGTCCCGGCTAGACAGCTCCTTTTCGGCCAAGGTCATTGCGGGCCTTAGAGACGAGTTCGGGGGACACGGGGTAAAGAAATGAGCACTGAAAAAGCTCCGTCCACGACAATGGTCATCTTCGGCGCAACAGGAGACCTGACTAAGAGAAAGCTTATTCCGGCTCTCTACAGATTGAAGACCCTCGACCTACTGCCGGAGACCTTCAACATAGTCGGCGTGGCAACGCGCGGGTACTCAGACGCCGACTTTCGCTCTCACGCAGAGAAAGCCATCGACGCGGTAAAAGCGAAGAGCGTTTCGGAAGAGAGAGAACAGAGCATAGGCGTAGATACGCTCTTTTCTAACGTCCGCTTCGTCTCGACCCCGTTCGACAAACGGGAAGGCTACGCTGAACTCGCAAAGGTGCTCGACTCTCTAGACGCAGGTTGTACAACACCGTGCTCGCGCCTCTACTACCTCGCCACCCCGCCGAGCTTCTTTCCAATTATAATAGAGCAGCTTCACTCCGCGCAGCTCTCCGGTTTCGAAGGCGGCGGCAGGGCCGACGACCCCCAAAGGGACCATGCGCCGAAGATAATAATAGAAAAACCGTTCGGCGTTGACATGGAGAGCGCACAGACGCTCAACGCCCTTGTATCGAGACACTTCAGAGAAGAGCAGGTCTACAGAATAGACCACTACCTCGGCAAGGAGACCGTGCAGAACATCCTCTTCTTCCGCTTTGCCAACGGCATCTACGAACCGATCTGGAACCGCCGCTACATAGACCACGTGCAGATAACCGCAGCCGAGGCAATAGGCGTTGAGAACAGGGGCAAGTACTTTGAAGAGGCCGGAATACTACGCGACATGGTGCAGAACCACCTGCTTCAGCTCTTGAGCCTGGTGGCAATGGAGCCGCCCATCAGCATGGAGTCAGAGGCGATACGCTCAAAGAAGGTAGACCTGCTCGACTCGATAAGGGCTATTACCAGTGAGGACGTGGCGACGAATAGCGTGCGCGGCCAGTACGGCCCCTCTGCCAAGACAGGCGCCGGCTACAGAGACGAAGAGGGCGTGAACAAAGAGTCTCAGATAGAGACCTTCGCCGCATTAAAGCTCGACATAGACAACTGGCGCTGGAGCGGCGTGCCGTTCTACCTGCGCACCGGAAAGAGGCTGGGGCAGAACCTGACCGAGATCGCAATTCACTTCAAGGCCGTTCCGCACTGCATGTTCACGGAGACGATAACAGGCTGCCCTGAGAACAACATACTGGTCTTGAAGATTCAGCCCGACGAGGGCATAACCTTCCAGTTCAACGTAAAGAGGCCGGGGTCGAGCAACTATGTGGAGAGCGTGCCGATGGACTTCTCTTACAAAGAGTCCTTCAAGACCAAGCTCCCCGAAGCCTACGAACGGCTCCTGCTCGACTGCATGCTAGGAGACTCGACGCTCTTTCCGCACAAGGCCGGAATAGAGTCGTCGTGGCGCATAATAACCGGTATACTCGACGGGTGGAAAGAGCTGCCCAAAGAAGATTTCCCCAACTACTCCGGTGGTTCGTGGGGCCCCGAGGCCTCCGACACGCTTATCGAGAAGGACGGCAGGGTCTGGCGAAACCCCTGATACTCTTTTCTATGACCTATGCTTTTCTATACCTATGTTTTTTTTGATGGAGAGACCTGTTGATAGACCCTCCCCCGACGACAGATAACCGAATGACCGAGCAGAGAACTGCTTCGGTTACCGTCTGTGCCGGGCCTAAAGAGCTGGCAAAGGCGGCAGCAGAGAGGGTCGTCGAGTGCTCCGAGCGTGCCATACTGAGCAACGGCCGCTTTACCATCGCGCTCTCAGGCGGCTCAACACCAGGTGCGCTCTTTAAGTTGCTGGGGTCCAAAAAGTATAGAGATCGGATCGACTGGTCAGTTACGCACCTCTTCTGGAGCGACGAACGGTGCGTGGCCCCAACGGACCGAGAGTCGAACTTCCGGCTGGTGAACGAGACGCTCCTGAACCCGCCGGACTCCCCACCTCTCGACATTCCAAAAGAGAACATCCACCGCATACAGGCCGAGCTGAACGAGGCGGGAGCCGATGCGTATGACGACGAGCTAAGAGAGTTCTTCGGTATCGCTGGAACAGCCGGGGATGTAGAAGGGGGCGGGCACCACAAAGACAAAACTCCGGCCTTCGACCTGCTGCTGCTCGGACTTGGCCCCGACGGCCACATAGCCTCTATCTTCCCGGAGAGCCACCTCTTCGACAACCATACGCACCTGGCTCAACTTGTCTATGCAGAGCACCTGGACTCTTGGCGCATCTCGCTTACGCCGAAGGTTATACGGAGCGCAAAGAAGCTCTTGCTGCTCGTAAGCGGAACGGAGAAGGCTCAGATGCTCCACAGACTGTTCACCGAAGAGACCGGTAAGGACGTACGTCAGATTCCTGCGCGCATGTTGTTCGAAGTTGAGGTAAACGCCGAGTGGCTAGTGGACAGCGCGGCGCACTCGCTAATTGGCAAGCAAGGTTGAGCTGACGGCTACCGGCAGCAGTGTTGCCGGACTCTCAGATCGAAAAGAAATAAAAAAAGAGGGTTTTTCCATATAATGGAAAAACCCTCTTTCTACTTTACGTCTATTCTGACTCTGTTACTCTGCCGAACTACTTTGCAGGTGAAAAGCCGTAAGCGGTGTTGGCCGCGGCCTTGGCAAAGAAGTCTTTGACAGTGCTGTCGGAAGCAAAGTAGTGAATCCTGCCCGAAGCATCAGCCATGGCCGTTGCGTTCGCCTTGTCTACCTTTGCGCTGGTAGTCGGGTCGATAGCAAAACGGTTCGACGGATTCTCCTCTATGGAGAAGGTTCCCATGTCGCCGTTCACAAAGTAGGTTCCACCGCTAAGCGTGGTGCTAGCGAGGTCGGAGTCTACCCTGTTGGTGACCATATTGACCTTGCCGGTCTCTACCTTGGTGAGCCATGCGTCTACACTGCCGGAATCTACGGCACTCGGAGCTTCTCCGGCCTTGATGGCCTCGAGCCGCGCGCTTGCCATGTACGCCTCTTTGATGCTCTTCATCTTGAGTGTGGAGACATCCTCAGCTTCAGCAGCCTTTACTGGTGTGATTGCGCTTATGGCAACTGCCTTGATATTCTCAAGATTGATTGCTCCGGCTTCTACGTCTCTGGTGGATACTACGCCAAAAGCTACAGCTGCACATGCTGCGGCAAGAAAAAACTTGCCAACGAAAAATCTTTTCATTTACATTCTCCTGTACGGTTCGTTGTGTAATAAAGCAATACACAAATGTTCGGTCTATTTGTAGTAACTAATATCATTAGGCTCCAACCGAACAAGGAGCACTACCCGTAAAGGGACAGTCTTCTAGTCGCGTAACTCTATCATGATTTAGATTAGAGGAACATTAGAAAATGAGGCGAACGGCGGAAATTTACTCAACCCATAGATTTTTATCAACAAATTGAGCCAGTATTTCCTGCATTCTTGTAGGGAGAGGAGGCGTATAGTGCGAATTTATTACAGCATGCGCTACCTCGTGGGCCAGTATGCCGTCATTTACGGCATCTAAAGAAACGAAGACAGAGCCCGTGCTTCTGGAGTAGAAGGCCGGGGGGGCGGAGTCTCCAAAGCCCATTTCAGTGTAGATCGCCTCAAGCTCCGTAGCGCTGTCGAGCAGGTAGATGTTGAAGTGAAAACCGGGGGTGTGGATCCCCAGAATGTTCCTTACCCTGAAGACTATTCTGTCGATTGAGCTACCGGTGCTGGACGAAGAGACGAACCGTGGCGTGGCTGCACTCTGCTCAAGAATATCCGAGAGCCCCTCAAGGGCCGCAGGGTCAGAGAAGTGGATCGTTGCATAGTCGGTGCTGATGTGGTGCGGATGGTTGGGGCCGGCACTAGCCTCTGTGGTTATGGCAAGAAGGGAGATAGAGACAAACGCGGCAACTACAAAAGAAAGAAGCCTGCCGAGCGCGCCCCTCTTGCCACGGTGAAACCTGTCTGTTACTACCTTTGCCACTGTAGCCTCGGTTAACCTGTTAATCTGTTAAGTAGACACCGGAGAAGTTCCTGTATCTATATTACATATCGGTTAAACGGGCTCGGTTCTTGAGCATTTTATGGCAGAGTTTATAGCATGTAGCTGAAGCCAAACACCTCAACACCCTGTTTTAAGTGTAAAAACAAGTGCTTATTTAATTTCAGACCTTCTCTTGTGCCCCTGTACCCCCTACTTGTAGAAGAGCTGCCTCACCTCTTGCCTGAAACCTGTGTGGCACGCCACGCAGCCGCGCTGAATACGGGCCAGACCCTCGACCACAGCCTCTAAGTCGCGCGCTCTGGCGGCCTCGGCAACGGTTACGGCGTCGTTATGAAGCGCTCCGTCTATACCCTTGAACCCGGAAGCCCGCTCTTTCAGATGCCCGACAATCCTCTTTCTTTCGGCCATAGGGGCCTTTTCGTGCTCTGCTATTGCAGTGGCGCCTGCTTCAATGAGCGCAAAGTCCTCACGCATAACTCCGTCCACGACCTTCATGGTGTTCATATTCAGTTCGTTCATTATGGTACGAAGCCGTGTCTCTGCGCCTGCCGACTGAACTGACGCTAACGCAACAAAGGACAAAAAGAGTAGGGTCAAAAGCTGTTTCATCTGCTAACCTCCGGTGTATCGATACTATCGATATTAATGCCTACCTGTCTAAAGTGTAGTGTCTATACGGCTTTGTGTGCCGTTACAGCTACCATACCATACAGAGCACGCCGTGGTACTTGATTTGAGTCAATAAGGGCGAGTTACCGATTGGTACATAAAACCGCCTGCCTCCATTAAAGAGAACTATAATAACTTCCGATACTTAAAGTATGTACGCGTTAACATCCGTGACCGCTGGAAGAGCGTAAAAGAGGCTTCTGAACAGTGCTAGATACATAAGAGGCTAGGACTTGCGCTCAAGTTAATCAAAGGTATAATTGTAATAGCTCATCATCAGCTACCCCCTTTGTACTCCAGGGATAAACCGGGGGTAAGGAAGAGGAAGGCCGACGCAATAGTCTACACCACACCGCACCAATTTCATCATGGAGGACAGAGAGTGGGACACAGAGCTAAAACCGACCGAGAGCAGGCACAGAACGGACCCGGAGCAAAAGGCAACGGAGACTGCGCACCGGCTTCACCCTTCGCCTTCAACCAGTGCACCTCTATAATCAAGAGCACCGGCAAGAAGGCCAGCACCTTAAAGGAGCTGCGTAACCTGGTGGCGGTAGTGACCACCGAGAGCATCTTCCACCATACCTATCAGTACTTCCTTAAAGGGCATATGCTCGAATATACCAACGACTTCGCACACTGGGCCGGGGCGAACCTCGAAGAGAGCGCCCTGGCCGAACAGCTCGCAAATATAGACCCCTACGCCTTCGCCGATATAGAGGAGCTGAGGGGCGAGATACTGCGCGTGCTCGACAACTACCTTGCCATGTGCCCGGAGACCAGAAAGGTCTTCACCGGAGACGAGTTCTACTTCTGCGAGACCATAACCATGGTCTGCCCTGTAGGCGTTGAGGCGCGAAACATGGCCGAGTTCCTTATGGCGCTCAAATACATAGACTCCGGGGCCATCTACTACCACTTCTACGAGGCAAGAACGCGGCTCGGCGGAAATACTGACGACTTCTCCAAGTGGTTCGAGGACGTGCATGCCAAGGGCGAGCTTGCAGAGAGAATACGCTCCATAGACCCGTTTATGCACAATATAGAGGGAATAAGAGACTGCCTGACAACGCTGATAGAGGATGAACTCAGAAGAGAGATGGAGGTAGTTCGCATATGATTGAACAGTACGGCGGAATAGCGCCAATGAGTGACCTGATACTGCTACAGAGACTGGGCGAGATACTCAAGGGAAGGTCTTTTCTGCATGTGAACTCGACCCGCAAGGGCGGAGGGGTGGCGGAGATACTCCAGCGCATGCTCCCGCTCCTGCAACAGCTCGGCATAGAGACACGGTGGGAGATCGTAGAAGGAGACGCCCGGTTCTACGACACAACAAAGAAGATGCACAACTCATTGCAGGGCAACTACGAGGAAATAACGGCCAAGGAGTGGAAGCATCACCATGAAGTCAACATGGAGAACGCCAAGAAGCTCGACCTCGACGCCGACGCGGTCATTATACACGACCCGCAACCGGCGCCCCTTATAGAGCTTAAAAAACGGGGCACATGGATATGGAGATGCCACATAGACGTTTCCAACCCGCAGAAGGATATCTTCGACAACCTCAGCAAGTACTGCAAGAAGTACGACGCCGGAATCTTCTCGGTCTCGAAGTTCACGCGTGCGCTGCCCATAGACGAGTTCGTTATTCCTCCTTCCATAGACCCGATAAGCGACAAGAACCGGGAACTGAGCCCGGAGGAAATCCACGAGACGATGGACAAGTTCCAGATACCCGAAGACAGGCCGATGATGCTACAGGTCTCGCGCTTCGACCGTTTTAAAGACCCGATAGGCGTTATTGAGACCTACCGGATGGTGAAGAAGTACAACGACTGCATACTGGTGCTCGCCGGCTCTCCGGCCACCGACGACCCCGAAGGCGCAGAGGTCTTGAAAGAGGTGGAGGAGTACGCCGCCGACGATCCCGATATCTACGTCCTCATGCTCCCGCCCTTTAGCGACATAGACATAAACGCCCTGCAGAGGGCGGCAACTGTTATACTACAAAAGTCTCTAAAGGAGGGCTTTGGTCTCACGGTCTCCGAGGCGATGTGGAAGAGCAAGCCGATAATAGGCGGCGCGGTAGGAGGAATTCCGCTTCAGATCATCCACGGCCTTACAGGCTTTTTAGTCCACTCGGTAGAAGGCGCTGCCTTTAGAACGCGCCAGCTCTTTAACAACCCTGAGATGGCTAAGAGGATGAGCGCACAGGGTAAAGAGCACGTACGGAACAACTTTCTGATCACGAGGCAGATGCGCGACTACCTCATGGTCTGGCACTCTATGGAGAATAAGGGACAAAATGTCCTGACATTATGACTTTAGCCCGTTTCGGCAGCTATATTCAGGAGAACCTATCTACGAAGAGGCTTATCATAGTCTCTTCCAGAGAGCCGTATGTCCACAAGCAGACCAAGAACGGAATAAAGGTCGATGTGCCGGCAGGAGGGCTGACCTCTGCCATGGACGACGTGCTCAAGATAACCGGAGGCACATGGGTGGCATGGGGCAGCGGCTCTGCCGACAGAGAGACCGTTACCGACGACCGCGTGCTCGTGCCTCCCGGCGACCCCGCCTACACCTTAAAGCGCGTCTGGTTAACACCAACCGAGGTAAACAACTACTACCACGGCTACTCCAACCAACTCCTCTGGCCTCTATGCCACATGGCCCTCGACAGGGTCTACTACCGTAAAAAGTTCTGGGAGAACTACATAAAGGTCAACCGCGCCTTTGCCAAAAGCGTGCTCGAAGAGGTAGACTCCGACACCGTTGTCTGGATACACGACTACCAGCTCTGCCTGGTGCCCAAGTTCATAAGAGAGAAGAGGTCGGGCCTGACGCTGGCCCACTTCTGGCACATACCTTGGCCCAACTGGGGGGTCTTCAGGGTCCACCCCCAACCGCAAAAAATACTCGAAGGTCTGCTCGCGAACGACCTCATCGGCTTCCAGATACCCTTTTTTAGAAAAAACTTTCTCGAATGCGTCGTCGAGTGCTTCGGCCCGGAGGCCGAAATAGATTACCGCCACTCGACCGTCACCTACAGAGGCCATACCACAAGCCTGCAAGCCTTTCCCATCAGTATAGATTACGAGAAGTTCAACTCGGCCTCTAAGGCCAGGAAGACCGACACCGCGATAAAGAGCTTAAAGAACAAGTACAAGATAGTCGGCCAGACCGGAATTGGGGTAGACAGACTAGAGTACACAAAGGCGCTTCTAAAACGACTTCAGGCCATTGAGCTCTTCTTCGAAAAGTACGAGCGGTTCATCGGGCGCTTCACCTTCATACAGATTGCCGTGCCAACGCGCATGAAAGAGCCGTACCTAAGCTATAAAAAGTCGGTAGAGGCCTTAATAGAGAAGATAAACAAGAAGTACAGCACCGGGTACTGGTCTCCCATTATCTACATAGACAAGAAGATAGACCAGAAGGACCTCATTGCGTACTACAAGATGGCCGACATCGGCATAATCAGCTCTATTAACGACGGAATGAACCTTGTGGCAAAGGAGTACGTGGCGTGCCAGAGCGAGACCAGGGGCATGCTCATTCTATCCGAGCTTGCAGGGGCGTCCGAAGAGCTGGAGTCAGCCATAATGGTCAACCCGTACGACATAGAAGACTTTGCCCAGTCCATACAGAGGGCCCTTGTGATGGCAGATACCGACAAGGCGCTGCGCATGGAGCAGATGAGGAGACAGGTCGCCGAGAACGATATCTACAAGTGGATAGCCGACATACTCGGAGCCATGACCCAGGTATCGAAACTAAAGCAGAAGAGGTGCCGTTATCTTTTCGATAATATCGATCGAATAGAAGACACGCTCGGCAACCGTCGGCTCCTGCTCTGCCTCGACTACGACGGAACGCTTACCCCGATAGTAAATACGCCGGACGCTGCGCACCTTGGGGCAAAGATAAAGACGCTGCTGCTCTCTTTAAAGAAGGTCGTCGATCTCGCCATTATATCCGGGCGCAAGATCGAAGATATAAAAGGAAGGGTCGGCATAGAGGATATAATATATGCGGGAAATCACGGAGCGGAGATCTGGGACGGCGAAAAAATCGCTATCAGCCAGTACATGTCCGCAGACAGGCTTCTGTTGAACGAGTTCCAGATACGGCTACAGAATGCGCTCTGCGGCTTTCCGGCAATCTTTATAGAGGATAAGGGAGCAACTCTGAGCGTACACTTCAGAAACCTAAAGATTAAGGAGCTGGCCGCCTTTCTCCTAATCTTCGAAGAGACCGCCACGTACTTTAAAGACGCCTTCAGGATAACAGCCGGCAAGAAGGTCTTCGAGGTACGCCCTATAGGGCTCTGGAACAAGGGCGACGCGATAAACTGGATACGCGAGCACCTTGGGCCCGAAAAGTACGTGGTCTATGTCGGCGACGACACCACCGACGAAGACGCCTACGGCGTATTAAAAAGCTCAGGCATGCCGATCTCTATCGGCTCCAACCCGGAGGCCGACTACTACCTGAAGGAACAGGGCGAGATAAAGGCCCTACTCGAACTCATTCTGCTCATCAACACACCTACGCTACAGGCCTAGCGGCCGGTAACGCCAGAGACCTTCGACACAACTCATTTGGCAATTAAAAAAAGTGTATAAATGAAGTGGCCCGCAGCGGCCATCTCTGGCCTCTGCGGGCATTTGACTTCTGATGCTACCTGATTCGACTCAGGAAAGGAGAACTTCTACTATCGGTGGGGTTTAGGGGTGGGGGGAATCTGTATCAGCTTACCGCTTGGCGGCGCTCGTTAACTTTTTTTAAATAATAGATTCTCAACATAAAGATCACCGATAATGCTTCTGCTCTCTGCCGCCGGACTAACTGTTGAAGAGAAAGATAGTCCAGCCCGAGGCCGCCACGAAGATCCAGACGGCGGCCGTATAAGGAGCCACTCTTTTATGCCCGTTAAAACGGCCCTTCAGTGCAAGGTAGAGCGTCACTATTACCAACGGCAGGTTCACTACCGACATTATAGTATGGCTTCCAAGTATCCAGAGGTAGATACTCCGCCACTCTCCGTGGTATTTGGGCGGCGGAAAGAGCATGGAGCGGGCCATGTAGAGCCCAACGAAAATCAGGGCGAGAACGCATGCAACAGCCATTACCCGCTTGTGCCACTCTCTGTTGCCGAGCCTTACAAGCACCACTCCGGCAATTACGCTCAGCCCGCTAAGGCCAATGGTCGTACGGCTGCCGTTGTAGAGCCACCACTCAAGCGGAGGCATTAAAGCCTCCAGGAGAGTACCACCCCTGCAATTAGTATATTCACAAGAATGAGTGCGGCAATAATAAGCACCGCTTTGCGCTTCTTGGGTTTATCGAGTCCGTTGTCCATAACCGCTACTCCTGCCGCTGTGTTGCTGTTCATGTTTTTTTAACTCCATACCGCTCGGTTCAAGCCGATAGAGCAGGCTCAAACGCCGGTGTTAAGTACCATGGCCGTGAAGATCACGGTCAGGTAGATTATAGAATAGAAGAAGAGGAACATGGAGCACTTCCGCTCGGAGAGATGAAAACGGAGCGAGAGCCCTATGTAGGCAATTCCCATAACTGTCGTAATGCCGAGATAGATTGCACCAGACGTACCGAGAAAGTACGGCAACACGGAGACCGGAAGCAGCGCCAGAGTATAGAGCAGTATGCGGAGCTTTGTAGAGTTCACTCCGCAGGCGACCGGCACAACGGGTATCGAGGCTTTTTTGTAGTCATCTCTGTACTTAAGCGCAAGGCTAAGCGCATGCGGCTGCTGCCAGATGGCCATCATAACGAAGAGCGCGGAGGCCTCTAGCCCCAGCGTTCCAGTAACAGCCGTCCAGCCGAGCACCGGAGGCAGTGCGCCTGAGAGGCCGCCTATCTGGTTGGCAAAGGGCGTTCTGCGCTTTAAGATCATACCGTATAGCACGACATAGGTGAATGTCGCTGTAGCGGTTAGAGCAGCTGTGAGTATGTTTACACGAGGCACCAGTATCGCCATCGACAGGGCTACGAGAAAGAGCCCGAAGCTGAGCGCGTTCTTTTCCGAGATCGTTCCGCGCGCAAGAGCCCTGCCTGCTGTCCGGTTCATCAACGGATCTATATCTCTGTCCGTATAGTTGTTGAGCACGGCAGAGCCTGCTGTAGCGAGCCCGACGCCTGCCAGTGTCCAGATGAGCAGTGCCGGGGCAACGAGGCCGCCTGAGGCGAGATAGATGCCTGAGAGCGTGCTTACGAGAACGAGGCCGACGATACCCGGCTTCATCAGTGTGATGTAGTCTGAGAGTACTCCCTTAATCGGAACAGCACTGCCTCTTGCTTCACTATGACGAAGTACACGAGTTCTCATAACGTATCAACGCTCCTTCCCACCTCTTTGCCAAATGAAAAGAACTCGGGT
>JADFVP010000036.1 GCA_015222595.1 Pseudomonadota bacterium | reverse complement strand
TTTAATGGACACGCTTCTAAACGCCCTTCAGGGCGCTTCTATCCAGACCGATATTTACGGCCTTGCGCTCAGCACTGTAGTCTCCTTTCTGGCCTCTATCTGCGTGGCACTACTCTACTACGCCTTCTTCGAAAACATCCGGCGCGGGGCACAGGCCCACAGGTTCTTTCTTGTAGGCGGGCCTGCCATAACGGTAATGCTACTTGCCATTCAGTTCTCTTTGCCTCTTTCTCTTGGACTTTTGGGAGCGCTCTCCATAATCCGGTTCAGAACGCCCGTTAAGGAACCAGAGGAAGTCGCGTACATACTCCTGTTGATCGCGCTCTCCATTACGTGCGCCACCTTCAACTTCAAGCTTACGGGTATAATGCTCGTAGTAGCCACCTTTGCGCTCTATATACAGCGCGCCCTGCCTGCCGCTTTCTTAAAGAAGTCGAAGAACGGCCTTCTTATGGTCACGCTGACCGGTGAGGGCAACGGAGGGGCTGCAGAGTCCATAAAGGCGCACGTGCCGGGAAGCAAGCTCGAGAGCCTCTCTGCGCACGACGGCTTTACCAGCTACCACTACAGCTTCGAGTCTCGCGGAGACTTCAATACCGAGAACGCGATAAAGTCCATCAGGGAGAGTCTCAGGCCGGAGAAGATCAGCATAGTCTTCAACGAATAGCTCTGGTATGCGTACTCGTCTCATATATACGGTCGTAGTTGTAGCAGTAGCGGCCGCTCTCTTCGCTCTCGGCGTTCTAGTAATGAAGAACCCGGGGCTCAAAGACTTTTCCGATTCCGTTCAGCGCCAGACGCTGCCACCCAAAAAACCGATCATTTCTAAAGAAATTAAACCTACGGCTCTCCCCTTTACCGTACCGGGCTACCTCTCCGACTTTACTCTCGGCCCCGAAGACTTAAAAAATATAGACCTTAAAGAGTTTATTCCGGACGGCGCAACCGAGAGCGCCGGGCTGCTGAGTCTCAGCACCTATCAGTTCAAGGTAAAGACCGGCGCCCGGACAAGCCGCCTCGACGTAAAGCTTTCGACCGGTACGGGTTCGGACTCCGGTATTAAGGCCGTGCTCTTCGACGCCATGCTCCGGCCTGTTCGCGCCTGGAACGGTACTGACGGTCAGGTAGACGACTCCATCAACATAACCGACGGAATATATAGAATAGAACTTACCGCCCCGGGGCTGCTCTCGCCCGACTACGCCTTCTCTCTTGCGCTCAGAGACATTGACACTGGGGATAAAGAGCATAATGTCGATACCGGCACTGTGGTGCAGATAGAAAGTGACACGGTTAACGGAGACGAAGAGACCATACCGACGCTCAAGCTCCAGTTCACGCCATCGGCCATGACGGGCTGGAACTTTCTGCTCTCCGTTGCACGCCAAAAGATAGAAGAGGCCGGAGGTCAGGGGCAGGTTGCAAAGGGGCTGCCGAACAAAGCTGTGCTTGGGGCCATTCGCCACGAAGGCGCAGGTCTTTCGAGCGTGGGGCTGACACTTTCGGGGGCCGGGTACGGGGGCCACTTCGACGAGACTAGCCCGTCCTTTACGGTAAAGACCCACTCGGGCCCCCTCTACCGAGGCATGAGTACCTTTAAGCTCTACTCTATAAAGGTTAAAGAGGGGCTGCTGGACTACGTAACAGGCTCGATGCTCCGCGACGAGGGGCTCTTTGTGCCTCGCTGGCTGCTAGTCAACCTTGAGATCAACGGAGACTCGCGCGGCGTCTATGTGTTAGAGGAAATCCCTTCGCCTGAGTTCTTCGCAGGCGTCAAGGAGTACGACGGCAGAATAACGGCCCGCTCGGTCAAGACAGGAAAGAACAAGACCTTCTACAAGCCTTCGGCCCCTGACGGATTTCCCCCTTACACAAAACTGCCTCCTGACTTCGACCTTACGCCTACACTCTTCGACAGGCTCGCCAGAGAGCGTTTCGCAAAAACCATAGCCTACATTACGCGCTTTCAGGCGACGCACGCCACGCAGAAGTCCGACTTCCGCTTCTATCAGCACCCGTACCTCTACAGCTTCACGCCCATCATCAGGGACATGAACGTGGACTTCTTTCCGTCCCAGGCGCTCGGCTACCGTGGCTTTTTGACCCACACAAGCTGGTGGTACGGCAAGCGGGTCTTTGGCGGCGGCCCGCACTTCAACCCCAGAGAATACCCGATGGAGGCTCCGCACACCAGCTACACGATAACGGACAACTCGCTCACCTTCGCAAGCGTCCACCCTTCGCTAAACAACTTCGTAAGAGAGACAGAGCAGAGAGAGCTTTTCGAAAAATACCTCTTCTGGGCTTCAGACGACAAGACCCTGAAGAGATGGCAACGCCGCATGTCCAACACCTACGAGGCCACAAAGGAGTATCTGGGCAACTACGCTCCGTTTATAGTTAAACAGGTAACGGGCACACAGACCGAGACCATGCGCGTGCCTGCTTACCTTCCGTTACTGGAGAGCAAGAGCCGGCTCTTGCTCTTTACCGATACCGCTACAAAGAGTACAGAGTCCGGGTCAACTGAAGTAACGCTCTATAACCTCTCGCCCTTTACTGCCAGGGTCCGCCTGCCCGGCTATGCAACGGTGGTAGGCGATAGCTCAGGCACGGATAGCAACGGCGCTCTTCTGGCTCCATCCGACCTCTTTGCCCTCGTCACCCCGGAGAGCAGCATGAGAACAGCTAAGAGCGACGCCTCCGGGCCAAAGCTGACACGCTTTGCGGCCCGTAGCCTCTTAGAAATAGAACGCGCACGGGTAGCAACCTCTTCAGGCAAGATGAGATCGATCCCGTACATAACGGTGACACTGCCAAAGGGCTCTGTCTCCAGCTTCATAGCGGAGCTTAACAACGAGAGCAGCGCTACTCTTCACGGCTCTTCGACCAGACTGAGGGTACTGCCCGTAACCGGGCTGTCCGATAGGGAAGATGCTATTACCGAGCCGCCAAAGCCGAAACTTGACATAGACTCCTTTTTCCAGAAAGAGTCTGCACCCGAGCCTAAGACCGACAACATCTACAACTTCAATGGAAAGAGTTTTATAGAGACCGGACACTCGATCGATGAGTGGACAGAGTTCTCGGCTACGACTCTGTTGAAACTGACGAGTGCGCCGGAACCCGGACAGTACGAAATAATCTTCGACCTAAACCACTCAAGGGACATCAACGGCGTACTGCAACTCGGGTCCACAGAGAACCCTGAGGAGGCCGAGCTTGCGTGGTACATAGGAGGCCGGGCCATAATACGCCATATCTCGGTCGGCAAGTGGCACCATATAGCGGTAACCGCCGACAAAGCGAGCAAGAGTATCATTCTCTTCGTCGATAACGTGAAAGTCGCTGAGACCGTAACCCCGAATCCCCCGTGGTCAGAGCGGGCACAGATAACCATAGGAAGGAAGAGCGGAATTGAGGCGCGCTTTCTAAACGCCTCCATAAAAGGGCTCGCCTTCTACGACTCCGTACTCACGCACGAGAGTATTGCACGAGAGTGGTTGGACTCCGGGCTAGAGGAAGCGACTCGCTCGACAGTAACAGTGCTGCCGATAGACCACTTTGCCATAGATGACGGCTTCAGGCTCAACTACCTGGTTGCAAACCTCTCCAACAGCCGTACGGAGCTTAACATCACCGAACTGCTGCCGACCTCAAGAGAAGGGGTTGCGCTCAAAGTTACGGCGGCGCGCGCTCTTGTTCCGTCAAGTGGAGATGAAAGAGCCCGGTGGAAGACCGGAAGCGTTACTCTCGGGGCCGGTTCTAAGAGCAGCACCGCATCGACCGGGCTCTGGGTAGGCGCGCTAAACAGATTCGTAAAGTACAGACCGGCTGATACCAAAGACCCAAGCGTTGCGCTCGTGCAACTCGATGTCGTTAATCCCCGGACTAGCGCCATCAGTTATCACAATATTCCCGGCGCCGACTTTGCCCTTACACTCAAAGAGAAGAGTCCGCTGCCCGTAACAGTGCACGAGCCGTACATACTACTGCTGCCGCCGACTGTCGATAAAATCTCGCCCCTGCTGCCCCAAGAGCTTAGAGCAGCAGCCCCGGTAACAAACAGCCCGGAGCTGCAAAGTGCAGGCGTTACAAAAACGGGCGAGCAGAGAGTTATGTTCAAGCCGAACACGCAAGCAATAGAGTCCGTTATTACGGTCGCCGAAGACTCTGTGCTTACGCTAAAGAGCGGCACAACTATCAGCTTCGGAGAGTCCGGTGGACTGCTCATCTACGGTACTCTCGAAGCAACAGGAACTGAGGAATCTCCGGTGGAGCTTGTACCGGTTGACAGCGAACTCGGTTGGCTCGGAGTAGCTATAGTCGGAGCCAAGAGGGTATCGAGAGTTGAGCACGTTGAAATGAGCGGGGCTCGCGGAGGACGCTTCGGCAACCACTGGTTCTCCGGCGCATTCTCGGCCTTCGAAACCGAGGTCGCTATTAAAGACTCCAGCTTCTCTGATCTCCGCTCTAACGACGGGCTGCACTTCTTCCGCTCCTTCTACTCGATAGAGGGCAGCAGCCTGAACGACACAAAAGACGACGGACTAGATACCGACTGGGGATACGGGGTGATAACAGGCTCTGCCTTTTCGCGTTCAGGAGGCGACGCGGTAGATTTTTCAGGCTCGTACTTTACGCTCAGTGATAACAGCCACACCAAAGCCAAGGACAAAGGCGTTTCGTCGGGAGAGGGCTCTGTGCTCGAAATATCGAAGAGCCGTTTCAGCGAGAACAGAATCGGGCTTGCCGTAAAGGATCAGTCGGTTGTAGTATTAGACGGAAACGACTTCACAAAGAACAAGACAGCAATAGCACAGTACAGAAAAAAACCGGGGTACGGTTTTCCGGCGCTTATATTGAAAGAGAACAGTTTTATAGAGAACGGACGCGATAGAGTCACTGCGCCGGACTCGGTATCGACAAACAGGTTCGACTAACTTTATCGGAAGTAGAAAAGTATGGCAGAGCAGAAACGCTTCGAGCAAAAATTCCTCTTCAACCCGCTTTACGCCGGGCCGATAGAAGAGATCCTTCGGCACCACTGCATCGTCGACAACCGGCACGTTGAAGACGCAATCGTCTCGGTCTACTTCGACACCGAGCACCTAGACTCGTTCGACGACGTCATAGACGGCGCGATCTTCAAAGAGAAGCTTCGCCTCAGGTGGTACGAGTTGAGCACGGACGAGAGCGCTCAGGCTACAGTCGGGTTTTTCGAGGTTAAAGGAAAGTCGGGCTTTGTCGGAACGAAGAGGCGGATAAAAGTACCTGTTACCGAAGAGCTGATAAAGCATCCAATGAAGATAGAGACGTACATGAACGACGAGTACCGGAGTGCGATTGCAAAGCTTGGGTGGCGCCAGCCGAAGTTCTTCTCTCCTGTAATCCAGATAAAGTATCAAAGGATACGCTTCATCGAACCCAAGAGCGGGCTGCAGGTTGCGCTCGACACGGCAATAGAGGTGACGGCGGTTAACGAGCGGCTTGTGCCGGGCTCAATGCCTACCAAGACCACCAAGGCGGTCTTGGAGATCAAGGGCGCGGAGCACATCTGGCCGTCGGCGCTAAAGAGTCTGGAGACCTTTCCGCTGCGCTCAATGTCGTTTTCGAAATTCGCCTTCTGCCTCGACGCCGCAAGACCGCGCCCGGAGCTTATCGGCAAGTGGCTTTAGAGAACGGCTTTCCAGATGCCTTGCAAGAAACTCAGGGCTTCGCCACTATCCTCGACAGATCGAGCCGCTTAAGACTCCCTTTATAAAAGCGCGCCTCAACCGACGAGTGGATATCGAGGTACGGATACTTCAGCACAAAGGGCCAGTGGGCCTTTAGCCTCTCTACCTCAGCCTTCGACAACCGCTCTGCGGCATGGTACTCGAAACCGACAAAGCCGCTCCACCTCTCGGTAGGGCTTCCGCCGATCCGCTCGATGAACTCTGCCTCGCTCATAGCAAGACCTACTCCGCTCTCGGTAACCGTGTCGCGGCTTACAAGCGCAGAGTTTACGCAGCTCCCTGCCCCGTCGTAGGCTACGTCGCCGGAGTAGAGTCTGATACTGCTAACTGCGCTTCCCGGCACACCTTCAACACTGTTTGCCGGGGCCTCGAAGACGAGCTTTGTAAAATCATCCTTTGCAGATGAGACGTAGCAGAGCCTCATAAAAACCCTCTCGCCACTGCCGACCTTCTCCGGCGTAGCGTTGCCGAGCACGGAAATGACCGTGCCCATTGTAGAGAGACCGGGCATCAGGCCAAAGAGACTCAACTGCGAAGAGTCGATGTCGCTGCGTATCATCGCCTCTGGAGTATCGGCGGCGCTATCCGCCGCAGTAGAGATTGAAGCCGGCAGCAGCAAGAGTGCGGCCAATAGAACAATTAAACTCTTCATCGTGAACACCCTCCATTGGGAATATAGAAGTTTTGAAAATTGATAACCGTTAGCCGGACTTTAGAAAAAGAAATCAGCCGATCATTAGACAGCAAAGATAAAAAAATCAGCCAATCTGGGCAAGCTCCAGCCGCTCTTTCCACCGCGCACCTAGCACCTCTCTAATTATAGCAGAGTCCGCGCTCTGTAGTTGAGGATCGTTCTCAAGATGAGCAGCGGCCTCTTCACGTGCGCTCTTCAAAAGCCCAAGGTCGCCAAGGGAGGCCGAGAAGCGAAACTCCGGCAACCCGGATTGGCGCGTGCCGATGAAGTCTCCGGGGCCGCGAATAGCAAGGTCTTCCTCGGCTATCTTAAAACCGTCCTCTGTCTTCTCCATAACCTTCAGCCTCCTGTAAGTCTCCTCGGAGTTCGTCCACTGGGCTAGCAACAGACAGACAGACTGCCGCGTGCCTCGCCCGACGCGGCCTCTTAGCTGATGGAGTTGCGAAAGGCCGAACCGTTCTGCATGCTCAATAAGCATAACGGTCGCGTTCGCCACGTCCACGCCGACCTCTATAACGGTGGTCGCAACCAAAAGATCGATAGCGCCCTCTTTAAAGTCGCGCATCACGCTCTCCTTCTCTATACTTTTCATGCGTCCATGAATAAGCCCGACGTTAAACTCTTTAAAGGGGCCGGAACCAAGCTGCTCCTTCATGCGCGTTGCGTCTGCAAGTTGCAGCTCTTCAGACTCTTCTACCAGAGGGCAGACCACGTAGGCTTGCGCGCCCTTCTTCAGCTCGCCAAGAATTATAGAGTACGCGCGCGCGCGTTCTTTCTCTCTCAGTATGGTCGTCGTTACTGCTAGGCGGCCCGGAGGCAGCTCGTCGATAATAGAGACTTCGAGGTCGGCAAAGATCGTCATGGTGAGAGTTCTCGGAATTGGCGTTGCGGTCATTATGAGCATGTCCGGCGGAAGAGTTGTGCCGTCTGCGCTCTCTATTCCCTTGCTTTTGAGTGCTGCGCGCTGCACTACGCCGAAGCGGTGCTGCTCGTCGATAACGGCGAGTCCTAGCGAACGGTACTCAACGCCCTTCTGGATAAGCGCGTGCGTGCCGATTACAATGTCAACCGAGCCGTCTAGAATCGCGCCGAGTATCTGCTCCTTCGCCTTCTTAGGAACACCTGAAGTAAGGAGGGCCGTAGTAATTCCAAGGCCGTCGGTGTACTTTTTTATAACAGTCGCATGCTGCTCTGCGAGTATTTCGGTCGGCGCCATTATAGCGGCCTGATACCCGGCTCCAACGGCGCGAAGCGCAGCTATGAGGCTGACGATGGTCTTGCCAGAACCGACGTCGCCTTGCAGGAGGCGGTTCATTGGATGGGGGGCCGCCATGTCGGCCTTTATCTCTTCGAGCACGCTCTCTTGAGCTCCTGTTAGTTCAAACGGAATAGATTTCCGAAGCGCACTCTCAAGCCCTGCTGCGCGCTCGCTATCTATCCGTTGCTCTATGCCCTGCTCCCTCTTTGCGCCCTCTCTTCTAAGCGCAAGACCGACCTCCAGCATAAAGAGTTCGTCGAAGGCGAGGCTTCGCTTTGCAAGTTTTACACTTCGTTCGACTCCGTCTGCGTCTTGTACCGATGCTTCGGGTGAACCGGGGCCGGGAAGGTGTACTGTACTGAATGCTGAAGACAGGCTCATCAGCCCGTGGCGCGCCAGAACCGCACTCGGCACTGCACTGACGACAGATGGCCCAAAGCTGTTGAGCGCACCGAGCACCAGCTTCCTTATACTCTTCTGGTGCATGCGCTCTATCTGAGAGTAGACCGGAAGGAGCGCACCGGACTCAGTTTGATCGCCCTCTTTGTTCTTAGCTCCCTCGCCGTCTGCTTCTTCTTGTTCATCATAGGCCTCAAGGTCGGGGTGTATCATCTCGACCTGAGAGCCATACGTGCTTACGGTACCGTAGATAAGGTACTTTTTATCGCGCTCGTACCTGCTCATGTACGAGCCCTTAAAGTTGAACCACTTCAGTTTCAGCAGGCCGGTAGAGTCTCTGACAACAATTTCGTAGCCCCTGCGCCTGCCGTAGCGAACCTCTCCGGCAACCATTACCGTGCCGACCACCAGAGCTTTCTCGCCCTTTTGCAGCTCGCGGATTTTTCGGAGGCGGCTCCTGTCTTCGTACCTTATCGGAATAAAGTAGAGCAGGTCTTCTACGGTGAAGATGCCTTTCTTGTTAAGAACTGCGGCCAACCTGGGGCCAACGCCCTTTACGAACTGCACCGGACGCCTCAGCTCCTCTACCCTGCTCTTAACCGTGAGCGGCTGTTCTGTGCTTCTCTTAGGAGTTTTTTCTGATTGTTTAGGCGAAGCGGCTTCTGGTGTCTGGGCAGTTGCGCTGCTGGGAGTTCCAAGCGGAGCGAGAAGCGCGAGCGCCTCTTCTACTCTGCTCTGTCTATGCTCTCTACTCTCAGAGTCGAATCCGGCAAAGAGCACGGAGAGTTTTTCGAGGTATGCAGCAACCATCTCAACACTTGCCGTATTGGCGTTGCTCTTGAGCGTACCGGCTTCTGCTGCAAGCGCACCAGCCTCTGTTGAAAGCGCACCGACTAGCGCTTCTAAATCCTTCAGCTTGTCTACTCCGGCATAGTTGTCCTTCGAGGCGAACCGAAGAGGCTTCAGTATCGCTTCGTACAAAGAGGAACTTCTGTCGAGGGATTTTTCCATGCGCTCTGCACTGTACGGGTCAGTTTAGTTTGAGTCTATTGGATAGAGCGTCAACGCCCGAACTACATCTCTACTCTTGTTATAACCCCGTGGAGCTTGTTGGCCGGCAGCTTGTAGAACTGTATGAAGTTTGGCGTTACTTTCTTTATGAAAGAGAAAAACTTCCATATAATATTTCCAGAGGCGACTTCGTCGTGGCCGTAGAAGATAGTCTTCTCCTGTATGCCGGCGTCTTTGATTATCTTCTCGACATCGAAGAGTTCTAGGTAGCCGACCCGAATTTCAAAAGAGCGCAGCCCATCGGCCAGGTCCGCTTTGAAGTCGCTGGAGAAACCGAACGGCTCGTCGAGCGTAGTAATCGAGACTATAATATTCTCTTCGTAGATAATAGAGTTCTTGAACATGGTATGAACGATGTATGGGGCTATCGTCGTATCGTCCTTTGCAAAGAAGAGCGCGGTGCCGCCGATCATCGGAATCTTGCCGTAGAGCTGGTTGTACGAAAAGAGAAATGTATCGAGCTTGAGGGGTCGGAGCGTTCTACTGAGCTTCTTCTGACCCTGAGTGTAGACAATGATAACGGAGAACGGAATGAGCGCCAGCAGAATAGACCAGTACCCGCCGTGCGGAATTTTGAACATGTTGGAGGCGAAGTACGTTATGTCGAGCACAGTTATGAAGACCGCCACACCGCTCTTCAGGTACTCCTTCCGGATATAGAAGAGCCACGTCATCAGAATTCCGGTAATAGACATGGACCCTGTTACGGCCAGACCGTAGGCTGCGGCAAGGTTGTGCGCCTCTCTGAAGTGGTTAATGACGAAGAGTACAAAGATAAGAAGAAAGTAGTTTACGAAGCCGATATAAATCTGGCTCCTCATGGCGGCGCTCTTGTAGTCTACCTTGAACATCGGAAGTATGTGCGTGGTTATGCCCTGATAGACGATAGAGAACATGCCTGAGATCATGGCCTGCGAGGCGATAATGGTTGCCGCTATTGAGAGCAGCAGAAACGGCACGTAGAGTATGCCGGCCTGAGAGAGGATCATCTCGAAGAGAACGAAGCGCGCGTCGGGGTGCTGCATAAGAAAGACACCCTGGCCCATGTAGTTGAGTATAAGAACAACAAAGACGAAGTGCCAGGCCTTTACAATCGGCATGCGTCCGAGGTGGCCCATGTCCGCATAGAGCGCCTCGCCTCCCGTGGCGCAGAGTATTACCTCGGAGAGGACAAAGAAACCGGCCAGACCGTGAGAGGCCATAAACTGAATGCCGTAGTACGGGTTGATGGCCTTAAAGACGTACGGATAGTCGATGATAGAGACGATTCCAGAGACAGCAAGAGCTAAGAACCACAGCACCATCAGCGGGCCGAAGGCCTTGGCCATCTTCTCCGTGCCTTTTCTCTGAACGCTGAAAAGAATAATGGCAATAACGCACGCTATCGCCACAAGGTAGTCTTGGCCTATTCCTTCGAGTCCCGGTATCAGCATAAGCCCCTCTACGGCGCTAAGTATACTAATAGCCGGTGTTATGATTCCGTCTCCTATTAAGAGCGAGACGCCGACAAAGGCGAGCAGCGAGACTATTGCTATTTTGCGCCCGCTCTTCAGGTGAGGTATCAAAAGCTCGCGGAGCACTATCTCTCCGCCCTCGCCCTTACGGCTGAGGCTGGTGGCGAGCCATGCGTACTCAACGGTAACGAGCAGAAGGAGCGTCCAGAAGATAAGCGAAAGCACACCGATGATATTCGACGGTGTCGGTTCGAGAAAGATAAAGATAACCGCGAGCGTGTAGATAGGGCTCGTGCCGATGTCGCCAAAGACGATACCGAGAGATTTGATTATCATCTTCATTGGGGTGTCGAACTCTTAGGTATCGGGGCCGGGGTGTACTCCTGAAGCGGACGAACGTCGAGCGCGCGGTTTACAATAGCCTTTATACCGAGCACCGCTGCTTTGGCCCCGGCAATGGTAGTGAAGTACGGAACACCGAGATCTATGGAGCTTCTTCTTATGGAGTAAGAGTCGGCTACCGACTTGGCGCCGAAGGAGGTGTTTATAACCATGGCGACCTCAAGGCTCTTTATACGGTCTACGATATGGGGCCTGCCCTCGTTGACCTTATTGACGAACTCGGCCTCAATTGAGTTAGAGTGCAGAAACCTCTCCGTACCGCTTGTTGCAATAATAGAAAAGCCCATAGAGTTCAGATCCTTCGCAATCTCTAAAACCGCGTCCTTATCTTCGTTGCGTATGCTGATAAAGACCGTGCCGCTAAGAGGCAGTTTATTTCCGGCCGCTATCTGCGCCTTGGCGAATGCGCTGCCAAAATCGTCGGCAATACCCATGACCTCGCCGGTGGACTTCATCTCGGGCCCTAAAATTATATCAACACCCGGAAACTTTATAAAGGGAAATACGGCCTCTTTAACGGAGATATGCTCCGGCACGATCTCTTCGGTTATTCCGAGTTCGGTAAGAGTTCGCCCGACCGCAAGCTTGGCAGCTATTTTGGCCATGGGCCGCCCGATCGCCTTTGATACAAAGGGAACCGTGCGCGAGGCGCGCGGGTTTACCTCTATGATAAAGACAGTGGAGTCCTGAACCGCGAACTGCACGTTCATAAGGCCTACCACCTTCAGCTCTTTAGCAAGCAGTTTGGTCTGGCGTCGGATCTCGTCCAACACCTCAACTGTAAGCGAATAAGGCGGCAAAGAACAAGCTGAGTCTCCTGAGTGAACTCCGGCCTCTTCTATATGCTCCATTATTGCGCCGATCACGGCTACGGTTCCGTCGCTTATGCAATCCACGTCTACCTCTACGGCGCCTTCCAAGAAACGGTCCACCAGCACAGGGTGCGCGGGCGACGCCTCCACCGCATGCGTCATGTAGTTCATCAGGCTCGCTTCGTCGTAAACGGTCTGCATAGCGCGACCGCCGAGCACGTACGAGGGGCGCACCATTACGGGGTAGCCGATTTCCGTGGCGATTGTAACGGCCTCTTCGGTGGAGCGCGCTAGACCGCTTTCGGGTTTTCTAAGCGAAAGTGTATCGAGTAGGTCGTCGAACCGCTCTCGGTCTTCGGCAATGTCGATGGAGTCGGAGCTGGTACCGAGTATCCTCACTCCGGCCTTCTCAAGAGGAACGGAGAGTTTAAGCGGCGTCTGTCCGCCGAGCTG
>JADFVP010000182.1 GCA_015222595.1 Pseudomonadota bacterium | reverse complement strand
TCTTTTATAGTTCCGCGAATGACCTCCTGAAAGTTGACATTCGCCTTGCTTGTTACCTCTCCGGCGATAAGAGCAAGACCGGTCGTTACGAGTGTTTCGCACGCCACCCTGCTGTTCTTATCCTGTGCCAGCATTGCATCTAGGACCGCATCAGATATCTGGTCCGATACCTTATCCGGATGCCCTTCGGTTACTGATTCGGATGTAAAAAGATACTCCCTCGGTGCCATCGATAGATCTCCTTTCAAGATTACTTCTTTCAAAAAAAAGTATTTATACTCTTGTATTTTTTAAATTGGTAATAGGTTAAGAATAGACAATTATCTGGTTTTTGGCCGCTATTGTCAATCTATTTCTCTTTTGAGTCTATGTTACCTGCTATATTAGCGACTCTTTCATGAGCCTGCTGTCGGCTCTGCGTATAGATGGCAGGAACAGGGGTCGAAGGTAGAGCAGACAGGGCATGCGTGGGGCGGGTGCGGGGCGAAGACCGGCCTGGGAGAGGTCAGCTCCAGAACTCCTCTTTATAGAGATCCGGTATCTTGTTGGACACGAACTGCTCCACCTCGGACGCGGTTGCGAACTCCATTATCTTCTCGCACAGCTCCTTAGCCTGAGCAATGGAGACCGAGCGCACGAGACGCTTGACGCGCAGAAGCGAGTACGCGCTCATCGAGAGCTTGTCTATGCCGAACCCTAGAAGTATTATCGCGTACTCCGGCTCTCCGGCCATCTCTCCGCAGACTCCTACGCTTATTCCCGCCTTGTTTGCCGCCTCGGCCACCGTCTTTATTATCCTCAGCACAGCCGGGTGAAAAGGCTCGTACAGGTAGGCGACGTGCTCGTTCACGCGGTCTATCGCCAACGAGTACTGAAGCAAGTCGTTGGTGCCTATGGAGACAAAGTCCACCTCTTTGGCTATGAGATCGGTAATAACCGCCGCCGATGGGATCTCTATCATCGCCCCTATCTCGATATTGCGGTCGTACTTCTTGCCCTCCGTCTCCAGCTCCGTCTTGCACTCTTCTATGAGCGCGCGGGCGTGGCGTATCTCGTCCACACCTGAGATCATCGGCAGCAGTATCTGCACGGGGCCCTTTGCGCTCGCCCTCAGTATCCCGCGCAGCTGTGTCTTAAAGATGTCTTTGTTCTTCAGGCAGAAGCGGATGGCGCGCAGCCCGAGCGCGGGATTTATCTCATCAGAGACCTCCATGCCGGGCAGCAACTTATCTCCGCCGACGTCGAGCGTGCGGATAACCACGGGGCGCGGCGCCATACGGCGTATAACGGTCTCGTACGCCGCCGTGTGCTCGTCTTCAGTGGGCATGTCCTTTCTGTTCAGGTAGAGAAACTCCGTTCTGTATAACCCGATGCCCTCTGCGCCGTTTTTAAGGAGCGAGTCTATCTCCTCTACTATCTCCATGTTGCCCAGAAGGCTTATGCGCTCGCCGTCGGTCGTCTCACTCGGCATATCCTTATAGTGGAAGAGCGACCTGCCGTAATTCTCGTACCGTTCTTTGCGTTTCTTATAGACGTTTACGACCGACTTCGACGGGTTGATTATTACCGTGCCGGTGGTGCCGTCTATTATGACCATGTCCCCGGTCTCGACCTTATGGGTAATGGTCTCAAGGCCGACCACCGCCGGAATTTCAAGCGCGCGCGCCATGATAGCGGTATGCGACGTCTTGGCTCCTGCGTCGGTAAGAAAGCCGAGCACGGTGCCTTTAACCATCTGCGCGGTCTCGGCCGGCGAGAGGTCGTGGGCGATAATCACCGCAGGACTCTTCAGGTCTGAAAGAGACGCTTTCTTGCGCCCGGTAAGGTTTACGAGCACCATATTGACTAGATGCTCTATGTCGGAAGAGCGCTGCTTCAGGTACTCGTCGTCCATATTGTTGAAGAAATCGAGCAGCCCATCCATTACCTTCTTCAGCGCCCACTCGGCATTAACGCGCTCGGCGCGTATCATGTCTATGGTGTCGCCCGTTATCATATGGTCTTTGAGGATAAGCAGATGGGCGTCTATTATACGGATATGCTCCTGGCCACGGCCATCCGCCTCCATCTTCTTCTTCACGCAGATAAGCTCGTCGGCAGACATCTGTATGGCGCGCTCGAAACGCTCAACCTCGTTGTCCGTCTTCGTGGTCTCGAGGTAACACTGGTGCGCAAGGTCGAGCCCAACGGACTTTATGACGAAGGCGCGGCCGATGGTGACTCCGGAGGAGACACCGATGCCCTTCATGAGCGCGACCTGTTTTTTTATATCACTCAACTCTATTCACCCTCTTCGAACTTATCGTCTATCAATGCTCCGAGCGCGGCAACGGCCTCGTCGGCCTGCGGCCCCGACGCCTTTACTATAACTTCGCTTCCGGTCGGGGCGGCAAGAATCAAGATACCCATAATGGACTTGCCGTTGACCTCCTGATCTCCCTTGCTTACCGTTATCTCGGCATCGAACTTGCCTGCAAGCTGCACGAAGAGCGAAGCAGCGCGGGCGTGAAGCCCAAGTTTGTTCTGTATCTGAAATGTCTTTGTAATAAACTCAGCCATCTTTTTTATACCCTATATTTTAAAAACCGCACTGCTCTTATACCGTATATATAATAGATACTGCCTGTCTGTTACTTCTTCTCTCTGCGCCCGGTAAGTATGCGGGAGCCCCTTTCTTCAGGCCCTGCTGTACGCAACCGCCTCCGTGGTCGGCACGTCTCGTATCTCAACATCCACGCCCATGCTTACGAGCCTTTCGAGCATCGATTCATCCTCGGCGTCTACTGTGACCGAGTCCGAGAGAGCTCGCCCGCACACATCACTGGAGTGGTGAATATTGCCAAGATTGAGCGACTTGAACGTCACCCCGCCCTCGAAGAGCTTCAAGGCATCGGCAAGTTTGCCGACCACAAGAATCACTCGATCGTCGTTATGGAGGTCGCCCATAAGCTCCGTGGTTGCCTCGCCGACGTCGAGCACCTCTACGCCGAGCCCGTTGCGCGCACACGACATAAGTATGCCCTTCAAGAGCGTGTCTGAGGCGGCGTCGTCGGAGGCTACGACCATCAGGTTCGCATTGTAGAACGGAACCCATGCGCAGATTATCTGGCCGTGAAGCAGTCTGTCGTCAACTCTAACAAAGTTTATCATAGCCTCTTCCGGGTCTCTTGTAGCCGCCGTCCACTCTACCTGCTCTACTTCACTTCTACTCTCTTGTCAGTTCTCGTTTCTACTTTCTTCTCAATTCTCGCTACTACTCTTGATTCCGCTCTCTGAATGCGTCTCGGCGGCGTCGTCAGTGCTCTTCTCTTTAAGAATATCTCCGGCGAGCACAATGGACTCACGTCCATACTCCTTGAGCATATCGGCCAACTCGCCAAGCGAACTGTCCGACCTGTTGCAGAAAAATTTTATCAGAAGCGGAAGGTTCACGCCCGTTATCACCTCTACCGAGCCGTCGTTCAGCAACGATAGCGCGATGTTGGACGGCGTACCGCCGAACATATCCGTAAAGATTATCACACCCTCGCCGCTGTCCACGTCGTCTACAGCCGTGGCGAGTACGGCTCTTATCTCGTCCGTATTGTCGGACTTGTCTACAGGCACTACCTTCACGCCTTCTGCGTGGCCCGTTATAGACTCTGCCGTTTTGCACAGCGCATCGGCAAGGTTGCCATGAGTTATTATTACCGCACCTGTCATATCACCTCTCTTACAATCTCTATATGTTACCTGTTTATGTCCCTGTGCAGCCCCTTCGCGTCGATCCCTTGAGACGAAAGTTCCTCTGCGATTTTGTTGGTCAGCACCACGGACCTGTGTCTGCCGCCGGTGCATCCTATGGCTATTGTAAGATACGACTTGCCCTCGCGCCGGTAGAGCGGTATGAGGTAATCCATAAAACCGACCAGCCTCTCTACAAGCTCCGCACTCTCCGGAAGGGCGAGCACAAAGTCGATCACCCCCCGGTCCTTGCCGCTCAGCTCCTTCAGCTCGTCTACGAAGTACGGGTTGGTCAGAAAGCGTACGTCGAAGAGCAGGTCCGCATCTACCGGAACGCCGTGGCGAAAACCGAACGAGAGCACGTTTACGTTCATCACACGCGGCTCTGTGGGGTTCGCAAAGCGGCTCTGTATATACTCCCTCAGCTCATGCACGTTGAACTCAGTCGTATCGACTGTTCTGTCGGCATACGAGAGCACCTCACCGAGCAGTTCGCGCTCTTCCATTATACCGTCGAGCGGGTTGTCGGAGTGCGCTAACGGATGGCGCCGCCGGGTCTCGGAGAACCGGCGTACAAGCGCGTCGTTTGCCGCATCAAGAAAGAGCAGCCTCAGCGTATGGCCATCTTCCTTAAGTCTATTGAAGACGGAGTCGAAGCCTTCGAGAAACTGCTTCTCTCTGGCGTCCACCACCACACCGACCCGCGTTGACTCCGTGGTATCCTCAATAGCTTCGAGCAGGGCCGGCAAGAGCGAAACGGGCAGGTTGTCTACGCAGTAGAAGCCGACGTCTTCCAGGGCCTTTATAGCAGTGCTCTTTCCGCCTCCGGACGGCCCGCTTATTATCACAAGCTCCATCTGCTTCATTGCCCGTTCTTTCGGTTGGCGTGCATCGCGCTGTCGATGTTATTGAGTAGCTCGCGCCCCGGCTGCTGCCCCATAATCTTCAGTATCTGGTTCCTTGCGGCCACCTCGACTATCGTGGCCACGCTCCTGCCCGGGGTTACCGGCACCTTCATATACGGCAGGTCCACGCCCAGAATATCGTAAGTCTTGTCCTCGAACCCGAGCCTCTCGTACTCTTCATCAGACTCCCACTTCACAAGCTCGACGACTATATCCATCTGCTTGCGCTCCCTTATGGCGGTAATACCGTAAAGGTCTTTTATGTTGACTATGCCGAGACCGCGTATCTCTATATGGTACTTCACAACGTCGGAGGCCATGCCGAAGAGCGTGTGCGGCGGTAGGCGCTTGATGATGACCGCATCGTCGGAAACGAGCCTGTAACCGGCAACCACAAGGTCGAGCGCGCATTCGCTCTTGCCTATGCCGGAGTCCCCCAGTATCAGCACCCCGACGCCCAATACATCCGCCAGCACGCCGTGTATGGTAACCGTCGGGGCGAGTATCTCGTTCAGGTAGTTTGTAAAGTCCTCTATGAGGACCGAGGTGGTCAGGGTCGTCACATAGAGGGGTATATCGTGCGAAGTGCAAAAATCGAAGAGCGGCGGCGGAACTTCGAGACTTCTCGTTACTATTATGGCCGGATACCGGGTCTCGGTCAGAAGCGTCATAGCACGGTCGAGCTTCTCGGGAGTCAGGGTGAGGAGATACCGTACCTCGGCGCTGCCGAAAATCTGTATCCTGTCCGAGTGAAGTTCGTCGAGAAGCCCGGTAAGCAACAGGCCAGGTTTCTGTATGTGCGGCGTCGTCAGCTTGCGCTTTAGACCTGCCCCGCCCGTATGCAGAGTGAGCCCGAACTTCTCGCACTGCTCGGCGGAAAAGACTTTTTCTAAGATTAACTCCATAAAGGGCCGTCTCTTTGTCTGGCTCGGTCTTGAGCGCCCATGCCAATAAAGCGGGCGCAGCCTTACACCAGCTTAATGATAACCGTAAGGGGTGTCGGACTCCATTATAAGCCTGAAGATGTCGGTCGGGTTGTCGAGCGACATCAACTTGGTTCTGAACTCGTTGCTCTTTAGAAGCCTGGAGATGGACGCAAGCAGCTTCAGGTGCGCGGCAGCCGAGTTCTCTGGAGCCACTATCAGGAAGAAGAGGTGAACCGGTTCTGCGTCCATTGAGTCGAACTCCACCCCGGCAACAGACCTGCCGAAGCAGACTATGACCTTGTCTACCCCCTTGAGCTTGCCGTGCGGAATCGCAACTCCGTGGCCGATTCCCGTAGTGCCCAGCTCCTCTCGCTTCAAGAGCGCGGCATAAGCCGTGTCTCTATCGAGCCCTTCCACTTTCTCGCAAAGAAACGTTATCATCTCCCCAAGGAGATCATTCTTCGCTCTGGACTTCAGGTCGAGCATTATATGCTCTCGTCTAAGTACGTCTGCAAGCCTCATCGTGTCCACCCGAACTAATATTACCAACAGGATAAGATAGGAAGCACACCGCCCCGCGCTCGAACTCTCGCGCTCCGAAGGCGGCCCCGCCTTATATCCTACTCTTCCGCCTCTTGCTCTAACTCTTCACCGGCCCCGTACTTGATGGAATTGGCGTTGTCATGGCTCTTGTGGTCCTTGAGCCGCTCCTTGTGCTTGCGCACCTGCTTCTCTATCTTGGAAGCCGCCATGTCTATCGCGGGGTACATGTCGTGCGTCTCCTCCTGCGCCTTCAAAGAGACGCCTCCGGCAACGATAGTCACGTCGGCAATATGGCGTATCTTCTCGACCGACAGAACCCAGTGGATCTCGATAGGCTCTATCAGGTATTTTTGCAGTCTTTCGGACTTCTCTTCGGCGTGCTCTCTCAGTGCATCGGATGCGTCGAGGTGTCTAAACGTTACTGTGATATGCATTTACTAACTCCTTCTGTAATAACCTATATTTTTACAACGTTAATCGCACGTTTCTGCTTCTCATCCTGCCCTTGCGCTGCTCAGTAGACGACCTTGCGCCTGCTCGACGACTGGAACCCCAGCGCCTCTCTGTACTTGGTGGCCGTTCTTCGCGCCAGCACCACGCCGGACTCTTTAAGCTCGGTAACTATCTGCTGGTCACTGTAAGGTTTTTTGGAGTTCTCGTTCTCTATTATCTCCTTTATCCTGTTCCTGATATACTCTGCCGTTACGTCGGTTCCCTCGCCGTTGGAGATCGCGTTGGAGAAGAAGTACTTGAGTTCGAAGATCCCGCGCGGGGTCTGCACGTACTTGTTGGTAGTGACCCTGCTGACCGTGCTCTCGTGCACGCCGACCGACTCTGCAACATCTTTCAGTATCAGGGGTTTCAGGTGCTTGAGCCCGAAGTCGAGAAAATCCTTCTGAAACCCGACTATCGACTCCATGACCTTGAAGATCGTCCTCTGGCGCTGATGCACGCTCTTTATCAGCCATAGCGCGCTCTTTAGCCGCTCTTGCAGGTACTCCTTGGCGGTGTCAGAGACGGTGCCGTCGGCCTTGAGCATATTGCGGTAGAGCTTATTGAGCTTCAGCTTCGGCATGCCGTCGTCGTTTAGCGTTACTATGTACTCGTCCTCCACCTTGTTGACGAAGATGTCGGGTATTACGGTGCGCGCCGAATCTATGCCGAAGCCCGCGCCCGGAGTCGGATTGAGACACCTGTTGATAGCGGCCGCCGCCTCGCAGACCTCTTTGAACGTTACGCCGAGCGCGCGTGCTATGCCCTTGTAGTTTCTTGAAGCGAGCTTTTCGAGATGGCCGGAGATAATCTCTTCGACAACAGTATCGCGCACCGGCCAGAGCAGCGCCTGAGTCAGAAGGCACTCGCGAACCGTACGCGCGCAGACCCCTACGGGGTCGAGTTGCTGCACTGTGGAGAGCACCTTGGTGGCCGTTTCAATGCTGACGCTAGTCAGGCGAACTATCTCGTCGAGCACTGCGGCCTCGTACTCGGTAGCGTCCATCGCTCCCCTGTCGAGCAGCTTCAGGTAACCGTCTTCGCCTATGTTGCCGATTATGAACTCGCCGAGCTTCGCCTCCTCTTCAGCCAGACCGCTAAGGCTGAGCTGCCACAGAAGGTACTCGCCGAGCCCTTCGTGCGCCTCGGGCAGATTGCCGATAAAGTCTTCGTCATCAGGACGGTCGGCAAAGTTTATGCGCTTGGCCCCGTAGTCGCTCTGCTCTTCGAGGTAGGCCTGCCAGTCGATCTCGGTCGGCTTCTGCTTCTCTTCCTCCGCCCTCACTCCCTCGTTAGTCCCGGCCTCGACCGTGTCGTCGAGCACGGGGTTTATCTCAATCTCTTCGCGCACCATGTCAACGAGTTCGAGCCTTGAGAGCTGCAACAGCTTTATTGCAAGCTGCAACTGCGGCGTCATTACAAGGCTCTGGCTGAGCTTGAGCTGCATTTTAAGTTCGAGGGCCATACGTACCTGGATGCCTTTCTACTGCTGCTTTAGACTACTGCTCTCTTATAGCGCTTAACCGTCTGTAATTTAACCCGACATAACCGCGTTACAGCTTAAATCGGTCTCCGAGGTAGACCTCTCTAACGCGTTTTGAGTCTATAATCTCGCTCGGGGGGCCGGACTTCAAGAGCTTGCCGCCGTCGATAATATGCGCGTGGTCGCAGATTCCGAGCGTTGCGCCTACGTTGTGATCGGTTACCAGAATGCCTATGCCCTTCTCCTTAAGCTCCAGCATAATGTCCTGAATCTCGCCAACGGCTATGGGGTCGATTCCAGAGAAAGGCTCGTCGAGAAGCAGATACCCCGGAGAGTTCACCAGCGCTCTGGCTATCTCCACCCTGCGCCGCTCTCCTCCGGAAAGGCGTACCGCCTCGGTGCGGGCCAGGTGGCGAATACCGAGTTCTTCCAGGAGTTCGTCGCACCTTCTGCCAATCTCGGCGGACTCGATATTCATAAATTCCAGAATCGCCCTTACGTTCTCCTCAACGGTCATCTTTCTGAAGACCGAAGGCTCTTGGGCCAGATACCCTATGCCTGCGCGAGCGCGTTCGTACATCGCAAGCTCGCTTATGTCTTTCTCGCCAATGCGTACAGCACCGGAGTCCGGGGCTATGAGGCCGACAATCATATAGAACGTGGTGGTCTTTCCTGCGCCGTTTGGCCCCAGAAGGCCAACTATCTGTCCCGGCTCCACGCTCATCGACACACCGTCCACGACCGTGCGCTTACCGAAGGACTTGGCGAGCCCATCCACAACGAGACTCTCCATCTGTTCCTCTCTTATACTCTGAACTTGCTGCCCCGGTTACTTTAGCCTCTGTGCAGCTCTTCTGCTCTTGCGGCAAGATAACGGCCCGTACCCTGCCTGATGCCTCGGTTCCGTCGCCTTCGCCGGTGCCGCCTCCGTCCACTACGACTCTATCTTCGTCGAGGTAGACCTCTATGCGCTCGCCCCTAACGGTATCTCCGCACTCGACAACGACCGCAGAACCGGTAAGGATAAGTGTACGCCCGGCGCGCTTATACTCGGCGCGGTTAGCCCCTGAGACCCTGTCTCCGTGAACGATCCGTACATCCCCTATGGCGACCATAGAGTCAACCTTCGTGCCGTCGCCGTACCCGAGGTAGAGTTCATCTGAGCAGAGCAGAAACTCCTCTTCTGCAATAACGTTGCCCTTGAAGATAACTATGCCCTTCTTATTATCGGCCTCTAGCGTCTTCGAGGTGATAACGAGCGGCGGCTTCTCCTTCTTCAGGGCTGTGTCAGCCTTCGGGGTCTCCGAACCATCCCCTGCAAAGGCCGACGGAACGGAAAGCCCCAACAGAAGCAGCAGAACGAAACTCAAGACCGGAATACCAAGTCGACCCATAGAGCGTCGCATCATAGGGCGTCGAATCATAGAGCACCGTCTGAGAGCACAGCCCTTACGTCGCTCTCTACCTTGAGCCATCCCCTGTCTATATCGATCATAAGCCCGGTGCCTGTTACATCCATGCCGGAGGCGAGTATCTCAACCGGTAAGTCGGTCTCAAAGCGTTTCATCTCGGACGAGTAGTTCAGTATCTCGGTCTTCAAAGAGTATGTGCCGTCCAACGACTCGACATGTACGTCTCCGGCGACCTCCACCGTGCCCAACTTCTCGTCAACCGTGCCCTCTTTAGCCGTCAACTTGTAGGTTGTGGCGTCCGAGGCGTAAAAGACGAGCTTAACGGAGTCGAAAAGAGTTCTCTCGCCGCGCTTAAAGGCGGTTGCGCTCTTGGCGTCGAGCACCCACTCAACCTTACCGTCTCTGGTCGAAGAGTAGTGAATACCGCTCATCTTGACCCCTACCGAGCGGTCCTCGGCCACGACCACTTCGAGCCCCTTGCTGTTCATATAATGGAGCCCAACAAGCACGGCTAGCGAAAGCACGCAAACAACTATAAAAAGGCCTGACACGGCCTTTACCTTACGTTTCATTCTGCCTCATGCCGTCAAGGCTGCCGGCGCGGTAAAATCTTTATAGATCAATGGTTTGACAACTGCTAAGAGCATAGCGCGCACCGGTTACTGCAAAAATTATACCACCGGGCCTCAGTACTGTAAAGGCAATAAAACCCGGCAGTTAATCGGCTGAACCGGAGTAAATTTGGCACATGAAGACGCGTAACGGACTCCCCTGCCGCATAGCCACAGAGACGCTATGCCCTATACCGCTTCATCAACCCGTCCCAGAGTCCCTGAGACTTCAGTATCAGCTCAACCACCTCTCTGACAGCGCCGCGCCCGCCTGAGAGCGTTGCAACGTAATCGACCGAAGAGAGCACCTCTTCGACCGCGTCGGCGACAGTAGCAGAGAGACCGACGCGCTTTAAGACCGGCAGGTCTATTACGTCGTCGCCGATGTACGCCGTCTCCGACGGATCGAGCGACTTTATCTCAAGTATCTCCTTAAAGACCACGAGCTTGTCGGTCGCCCCCTGGTAGAGGAGCTTAACACCCAAGTCCGCAGCTCTGCGCTCGACCACCTCGGAGGTACGCGCGGTTATAATAGCGACATCCAACCCCGCTTTTTTGAAGAGTTTTATACCGTGACCGTCCTTTACGTTGAAGGCCTTGGTCTCGCCCCCGCCGCTGCTGTAGATTATAGAACCGTCGGTCATAACGCCGTCTACGTCTAGTATAAGCAGACGTACGCGCCGGGCCTTTTCGGCAAGCGCGCTATCGGTTAAATCGGTACTTGTTAAAACCACAGACAACTCCGTACATATCGGTAAAGGTAAAAAGGCTGATAAATCAACTACTCTCCGACGAACTTCTCCACGCGAACCAGCATCTTCAACTCCTCTCTCACCCTTCCGGCCTTCTCAACATTACCGAAGGGAATGAGAAACAGGAGGCACGAGCCCTGATAGATCTTCTCGAAGCCTGCCTCGGAGAGTGAGACCGTGTAGACCGGATACCGCCAGAGCGTTACCGCCCTGTCTAAGTCTATGGACATGACTATCCCGGTATGTTCGTCCACGAGACGGACCCGCTCGACCCCTTCGGTCACGCCCTTTGTGCCGAGACCGCACTCGTGCGGGTCGGGCTCGTCGGACTCGAAACTGTAGAAGCAGGCCGGGCCGTCGCAACACGGAAGGATCAGATTCAGTTCGACGCCAAAGAGCGCGCCTTCTGAGGTTCCGGCTGTACCAGCGCTACCTTTAACCCCGTCACACTCTACAACATAACCGACATTAAAGCTATGACCGCCCGCACTCTCTACGCTCTTCTTTACCTTCACCAAAGAGTCGCCAAAGCCCTCGACCGGGGCCTCTCTTTCGAGCACAAAACCTTTTTTGGTCTTCTCTACAGAGTACGGCTTAAGGTTAAAGTCCGAGAGAGCGGCGTGCGTATTGCGCGAAAAGTCGTCGAGGTTCTCGTCAACCGAGAGGAAGTGGTCTTTAAAGGTCCCTCTTCTGGCGGTGTCAACAACAAGGTGCTCCTCTAGCCCCTCTTCCTTGGCAGTAACGAGGTCGTGTATGGACTTTGTGCCGTCTCCGCCACCGTGTTCATCACTGCCGAGTTCTCCAACCTTGCTGTGGTACGCCTCTTTCCAGCGCGTAAGCGTATTGCAGAGGTTGAGCCCGCCGGTAACGTAGTCGAGTTCAAAGAGCGCGCCTCCGGCGCGCGGAGAGAAGAAGAGAGAAAGCTCGGCTGTGCGCAAGGCAAGCTCGTCGAAGCCGTCTGCGTCGAGGTCGAGCTCCTCCACCACAACCGCCGTGCCCTTTACAGAGGCTCTTGTCAGGGCCTCGGCCTCTATAATATTTCTGTAGACCTCGCTTCTAAGGTGCGGCAAATAGAGCCCGCCGAAGACCCCGTGCCAGTAGGCGTCGTTGGCCTGCGCCCTGTAGAGCGACTCTTCGGCCTCGGCCATGTTCTCTATATGAGCGCCCTCAGCCCTTAACGCACTGAGAGCCGCGCTTACCTGAAGCATCCGCTTGTGCATCCAGTTGGACTCCGGGTACTTTGAGAAGAAGTTGCGCCACGTTCCGCCCTGCAAGAACCGGCGCACCAGCTCTCCGCCCTCTTCGTTCTCCATAGCCTTATTCAGCTCTGCATACGCGCCCGACGCCTCGCGCGGCAGACTCCACTCGCCCATCTCCATATACGACGTCGTCGGCAGATAGACCTTGCCCGCAGGCTCTTCTGCTTCTGCGTACTCGCTGAGCGTTACAGTCTTAATCCAGTCGAGCGAACTGATGCGCTCGAAGAAGGATTCAAGCCAGCCGTCCTCGAAGACCCACTTGTAGGTTCCGGGCCAGACGCCGAACTTCTCTCCGTCGTCGCCGTAGATAATACCCGAGACGTCGGGATCGTCGCTCAATTTCTTCAATTCGCGCTCGAACTCGTCCACGCCCCTGAAGGGGATCAGGTACCTTAGAAGTTCGCTGCCCGGAAAGACCTTTACGGTATTGCCCCGGTCTTCTGTGATGTAGTACCCGGAGAGTTTTTCTGGCCGAATGCCGGACTTTATAAAGTGGTAGTCGTCCACCAGGATATACTCCACCCCGGCCTCTTTTAGCGTCGTCGGCAGCGTCGGCTCCCAGACCCGCTCGGCGAGCCACATGCCCTTGGGCTTACGGCCCAGCATAAGCTCTATGCGCTCGGACATAAGTGTTATCCTGTCTCTTATACACATCT
>JADFVP010000181.1 GCA_015222595.1 Pseudomonadota bacterium | reverse complement strand
TACCTCTACTCAGCTCCGCTCTTCATCGGGCTCTCCATCTATCTGGTTTGGGCCTCGCTCTCTATACGGTCGCTCGGCGCCGAGGCACGCGCCGTATTAACAGCGCTCGAAACAGAGGGAATAGAGAGCGCACGCAGACGGCTCTCGCGTATAGTCGGGCGCGACACCGGAGCGCTAACCAAAGAGGAAATCATCGGCGCGGCCTCAGAGACGGTGGCCGAGAACACCTCCGACGGCATCATCGCCCCGCTCTTCTATCTCGCCATCGGCGGGCCTCCTTTGATGATAGCCTATAAGGCGGTAAATACGCTCGACTCAATGGTCGGCTACAAGAATGAGCGCTACAGAGACTTCGGCTCTGCTGCGGCCCGTACAGACGACATTGCCAACTACCTGCCGGCCCGCCTGACTGCGGCCCTCATGGTCATACTCTCTTTTGTTCTCCGCTACGACTTTATGGGCGCACTGAAGACCGTCATAAGAGACGGCAGAAAGCACCCAAGCCCGAACGCAGGAATAGTAGAGGCCGCAGTGGCCGGAGCGCTCAACATCCGTTTTGGCGGGCCCGCCACCTACGGGGGCGTTGTTACGGATAAACCGTACATCGGCTCCGGAGAGCGCCGCGCCACAGCGGCGGAGCTTGGCGCGACCATTCGGATAATGGTCGGGGCGGCCTTTTTAATGTCTCTTTGCGTTACAGTAGTCAGAACTTTCATCTAGCATATTAGGTGCTTTAAAAAATATAAAGCGAGGTCCCACTGGTGCATATTCTCAGATTCATCCACTTGCTCGGCATAACCGTCTGGGTCGGCTCTCTCATCTTCTTCACCTTAATAGCAACGCCGGTTATCTTCAAGAACCTGCCGAGAGAGACCGCCGGAGAGGTGGTGGGCCACCTCTTTCCCAAGTACTGGCTTCTTGGCTACGCGGCCAGCGTTATTACGTTAGGCAGCCTCATTGCGCTCTCGTATATGCAGAAATCTTTTCCGGCCCTTCGCATACTTCTGCTCGCTGTGATGCTCGGCGTTACATTTTACTCCGGACTCGTAGTCGGGAAAAATGCCAGAAACATTAAGGCCGAGATAAAAACTGCCGAAGAGACTGTTAATACTGAAGATTTACGCTCGAAGTTCAAACGCGTTCATGCACTGAGCGCGGTACTGAACCTCTCTGTAATTCTTCTCGGTCTCTTCCTTGTCTACCTGACCTCCAGGGAGCTTCAGCTCTGAGGACATCTACAGGCGCAAGAGAGAATTACAAGGCCGCAAATGGCTACCTCGCTTACGGCTCCCCCTCCGGAAAAGTAAGACGGGGGCGGTGCGCACTTAGGGTGCGCCATTGCTGCGTAACCACTTTTTTAGATGTACTCGGACAGATATGGATAGAAGCGGAATAGAAAAACTGATTGTCGAGGTTGCAAACCTCGGCAGGGGCCACCTTGTGGAGCCTGAGGCAAAGGAGCTGTTGAAGCTCTGCTCCATTGCCGTGCCCGAGTTTACCCACGTCAACGACCTCTCGGAAGCACGCAGGGTAACCGACAAGCTCGGCTTTCCGCTGGTGCTCAAGATCGTCTCCGAAGAGGTCGACCACAAGACCGCTATCGGAGGGGTTGCGATAGGGCTTAAAGACACAGAAGCCCTCGAAGAGTGCTGGACACTGATGCTCTTGAACATTGCGGACGAAAACCCTGTAGCCGTTGTTGAGGGTTTTGTGATAGAAGAGATGGTGCCGCGCGGCGCAGAAGTTACCATAAGCGCGATAAAGAACGAGCGGTTCGGAATGGTGGTAATGTTTCACACCGGCTCCGGAGAGATAGACAGGATAAAAGACGTTAGCTTCAGGCTCGGGGCCGTGGACAAAGAAGAGGCCCTTAAAATGATTGACGAGGTCAGAGGCTTTAAGAGCGCCGAATACACAGAGGGCTCTAACGGCACGAGCAGAAAGTTAAAGGAAAAAGATTTAGACGCCATTGCCGATGCGCTTGTTACCATCTCTACAGTGGTCGAAGAGACCGAGAGTTTGAGCGAACTGGAGATAAGCCCGCTGATAGTCTACCCGGAAGGCGCAATTGCGGTAGACGCAAGGGCCGTGCTCAAGAAGTAGCGCCTACTTATTATTTAGCACACCGAAAAAAACCAACCTAAACAGGATTTTTTCTATTATGGAATACAGACACGGGGGCGAGCTGTACAAAGCCTCTAAGGCCTCATCCGTTGCACCCGAATGCATCATAGACTTCAGCTCCAGCGTGAACCCGCGCTCCATTACCGGCAAAACGGTAGTGGCAATAGCGACCGCAATGAGCAAGCTCGGAGCCTACCCCGACCCGACGCAGACCAACATAAAAGAGGCGCTGGCCCGTGTTCACTCTATCGGCACAAAGCACATCGTGGCCGGAAACGGAAGCACGGAACTGATCTACCTGATAGCCCAGGCGTTTGCTTCCAATACAGGTTCTCACCAGGCAGGTTCTCAAAAGAAGGCGCTCATAGTCGAGCCGGCCTTTAGCGAGTACCGTCGCGCGCTCAAGGTCAACGGCTACTCCATAGAGAACTTCAACATAGAAAACTTCAACGCCGGAGAAGCCGCCGGAGACTTTACCCTCGATACCGAAGCCCTGCTGGAAAGAGCCCTCGAAGAGAAGCCCGACCTGCTATTTCTGGCCAACCCCGCAAACCCGACAGGCGTGCTGAAAAAAAAGAGCGAACTGTTGCGACTCGCCAGCGCAGTGGAGGGCACTGGAACAACACTGGTGGTGGACGAGGCCTTTATCGACTTTGTAGAAGGGGATGTATCTATTCTATCCGAGGTAACGGAGTTGAAGAGTACCATTGTGCTTCGCAGCATGACCAAGTTCTTCTCTATCGCCGGGCTAAGGCTCGGCTTTATCGGTGCGCACCCCGACACTATTGAACAGATAGCGGCAGTGCAGCCGCCCTGGTCCGTAAACAGCCTCGCCACTGCCGGAGGAGTTGCGGCCCTTGCAGACAGCGCCTTTATTACCGAGACGCTAAAGTGGCTGAAGACCGAGCGCGGAATAATGACAAAAGAGCTTGGAGAAATCGAAGGGCTTAGGGTCTATCCGTCGAGCGCAAACTTTTTAATGGTGGAGACGACCGCGCCCGGCGTAACGGCCACCGGGCTCCAGGATCGGCTCTTAAAAGAAGAGGGGATACTGATACGGAACCTCTCTAACTTTAAGGGACTTGAAGAGACGTTCTTTCGAGTTGCAGTGCGCGAAAGAGCCGAGAACTCGCTCCTCGCCACCGCCCTGCAGGCTCTGCTGAACCCGGCAGCACTCTAGGCTACCGGTAAGCCAAGCTTAAAAAACCTCGCCCCACTTAGCAGCAACTACCTTCTTTAGAGTCCTTAAGAGTCCTTGCCGGACGAATTTTCTGATGAAACGCGAATTATCGTCTTCAGGTTTCCGCGCGGGTTAAAGTCGCCCGTAACCGTTAGCGCGCGCGGGGTCAGGGCTGCATCCAGCTCGGTGAATATTCTGTTGGTAATCTCTTCATGAGAAATGGCCACATCTCTAAAAGAGTTGAGGTAGAGCTTAAAAGATTTCAGCTCCACTACGCTGGCCTCAGGCACATAGAGCACCTTGATCGTCGCAAAGTCCGGATACCCGGACCTCGGACACAGACAGGTGAACTCCGGAAACTCCATATCTACTTCGTAGTCGCGCTCCGGTGTGGTATTTGGCCACACCTCAAGCTCTGCTCTTTCTATCGCCTCTGTACCGTACTTTTTATCCGCCATCTTGTAAGCTCCCTCCACGTTTTTTTTAGATAGTAACAGCTTTTTTTACTCCAGTAAAGCGACGCCGGGCAGCAAAAGCTGTCATAAAGTCTCTATAATAGAGCTGTTTGTGACTAAAGTTACTTATTGTTTACTCAAATAAGTATAGATTATAAAGTATCATCGATAAAAAAATAGTAACGCAGACGTTTAATCCGGGTCGGTGCTCTTTTTTTTACGGCCTGTTTTTCAATCCGTTCGGGCCGAAGCCATAAATTAATTTTTATTACAAAGGAACAGTAGCATGAATATAGCATCCACCGTTATTGTAGCACTCCTGTTTATGCTCCTCTCTCTAGCCCCTCTGGCGCACGGCGCCGACTTAGAGATCGTTAAGAAGATCGGGTCGAAAGCGGAGTCGGGCCTCGTCAGGGATTTCACAGAGGCACTTTACAGACGCAACCACATGGCTATGCGCGAGATAGTCGCAAGAAACAGAAACGCCGTATCCGTTGAGGCCAACAAGACCCTCGACGCGGCACTTGCACGCGACACAACAAAAGAGAGCCGCGAGGCGATCTTCTACATACTCGAACGCCTGACCACAGAGTATAAGATGATAACGGGCGACAATACCGAACTTGTGAAGATCAAGAAGAGAATCTTCGAGTCCCGCCTCTCGCCCGCAGTGAACGCGAAAGAGACCGGCGCGCTCCACGTGATAAAGAACATAATTGCAGGCGCGGCGCAAAAGAGCCTCGCCCCGAACAACATAATCATAAATAGCGGCGAGACGATAAAGTGGACCAACAACAACACTATTAACGCACGGCTCGCCTCCGTGATGAGCACAGGCGGGAAGAAGGAGATACTCTCTCCGAAGATCGCACCGGGTGAGAGTTGGGAGCACACCTTCTACACCCCCGGAGAGTACTACTACATCAGCTTCCCGAACAACGTGCTGTACGGCAAGGTAGTGGTTGCCAACTAAAAAGGGTTTCTGTCTCGACAAGGTAGTGGTTACAGATTAAAAATATGTTTTACAGTAACACCACATATGACAGGTGGGGTTGGCAGTATAGAAAAGGGTTGGCGAAAACTTCGCCAACCCTTTTCTATTGCTCTGCGCAAGGCAAATATTACATGATACTCCGAGGAGCGTTCGCTCTTTTTATTGAGCTTATACATCGCACCGAAGTCAGCTCTGGTTGCCGCATGAAAATATCGGTTTTTTTTGTTTACTCTCTTTTTTTCCAAAAGGGCGTTCGCCCGTTTTATTGAGGAGCGTTCGCTCCTTTTATTGAGCTTGAGCATCGCACCGAAGTCAGCCCTGGTTGCCGCATGAAAATATCGGTTTTTCTTTGTTTTACTTTCTTTTTTTCTAAAAAGAAAGTAAATGGCGGAGGGTGAGGGGCTCGAACCCTCATGGGGATTAACCCGCCGGTTTTCAAGACCGGTGCCTTACCAATTAGACTAACCCTCCGATGCAACCAACTACAAAAAAAATTTAAACCATCCAAGGTTCGATCACAATAAAACCGGCGCAAGCCGCGAACGCCCTGCTGCGGTCAGTCGGATAAAACCGTGATGCGCTCAAGGCCGCCCATGTAGGGACGCAGCGCCTCTGGTACGGTAATCGTACCGTCTTCGTTCTGGTAGTTCTCTACTATCGCCACGAGGGTTCTGCCGACCGCGAGGCCGGAGCCGTTCAGCGTATGGACAAAGCGCGGCTTGCCGCCCTCTTCGGGCTTGTACCTTATGCCTGCACGTCTGGCCTGAAAGTCCTCGAAGTTGGAGCACGAGGAGATCTCGCGATAGGTCTGCTGCGCCGGCAGCCAGACCTCTATGTCGTAGGTCTTTGCCGCCGAGAAACCGATGTCTCCGGTGCAGAGGTCTACGATCCTGTACGGAAGCTCCAGCCGTTTGAGTATCTCTTCGGCGTTATTTAAAAGTCCTTCAAGTTCATCGTACGAATTCTCCGGCGTTGCGAACTTCACAAGCTCCACCTTGTTGAACTGATGGAGGCGAATGAGCCCCTTTACGTCCTTGCCGTAAGAGCCGGCCTCTTTTCGAAAGCACGGCGTGTAGGCCGTATACTTTATCGGCAGCTTTTTTAGAGAGAGTACCTCGTCGGCGTGGATGTTCGTTACCGGAACCTCTGCGGTCGGAATGAGGTAGTGGTCCCAACCTTCTATTTTGAATAGGTCTTCGCCGAACTTCGGTAGTTGTCCTGTACCGAGGCACGCGGTGTCCTTGACCATGAAGGGCGGCAGTATCTCTGTGTAGCCGTGCTCTGTGGTGTGGATGGTGAGCATGAAGTTTATGAGCGCGCGTTCTAAGAGTGCGCCTGCGCCTTTTAAGAGCGAAAAACGCGCGCCGGAAAGCTTGGCTGCGGCATCGAAGTCGAGTATGCCGAGCGCGGTAGCGATCTCGGTATGCTCCTTGGGGGTAAAGGAGAACTCCGTAGGTGTGCCCCATTTGCGCACCTCTGTGTTGTCCTCCTCGGTACGGCCCTCAGGCACCGAAGAGTGCGGCAGGTTGGGTAGGCCCATAAGGAAATCTCTTAATTCAGTTTCGCACCCGGCAAGTTCAGCGTCTAAGCTCTTTATCTCGTCCGAGGTCTGGCGCATGTCGGCCATGATGGCAGAAGCGTCCTTGCCCTCTTTCTTTAGCTTGCCGACCTCCTGAGAGACTTCGTTCCGTTTCTGCTTCAGGGACTCTACGCGACCTAAAAGGTCGCGCCGTTTTTCGTCGAGTGCAGAAAAACCTGTAAGGTCGAACTCGCCGCCTCTGGTATTGAGCTTCGCAGCAACAGTGTCGAGATTGTCTCTTAAATATTTTATATCTAGCATCTTGTACCCTACATTATTTAAAAATTTTTTTGCAAACTGACTCTATCCAAAAATCCGCTCCGGCAGTGTCGGCCCCCTAGTCATTAGTTGGGGTCGGGGGCGGACTCCATCTTTTATACAGATCGCTCTCTATGCCGAGCATATCGAGCACCCTGCCGACCACAAAGTCAACCATATCATCTACGCTCTTGGGGTGAGTATAGAAGGCCGGCATGGCCGGAATTATCTGCGCGCCCGCGCGCGCCACCTTCAGCATATTTTCAAGATGTATCTGGTTGAGCGGCGTTTCGCGCGGCACCAGAAGCAGCTCTCCGCGCTCTTTTAAGACACAGTCCGCAGCGCGCTCTATTAAGTTACCTGAGTTGCCGTGCGCGATTCTTGAGAGCGTTCCCATCGAACACGGCACTACTATCATGGCTCCGGGCCGCGCAGCACCACTGGCAAACCGGCTCATCAGGTCCGTATGCGCGCTTGCGTGAAGCTCTCCTGCGTCAGTATTAACTCCGTAACGTTCAGTAACGAACCGACGCACCGCTTCGGCGACCTCGGTAGCCGGACTCTCAGCTATATCGAGTCCGGCTTCGTGTCCAAGTAAAAGCGCACCCGAAGGCGAGACGATAAGCTCGACAGAGTCGCCACGGCGCAAGAGTTCTGCTATGAGCCGCAGGCCGTAGAGAGCCCCGCTCGCACCTGTTATGGCAACAACAAAAGAGGCCATCTCTCTCCACCCTTTTCAAGTGACCGTTTTTTACAACCCCGGCCTGTTTACCCCGATCTATTTTCCCCGGACCTACTTTCCATTGAAGTTGAGCACCACGTAGACCGTGCTCCGGCCTCTCTTTATCAGAAAGAGAAGCTCCTTCTTCGCTTTGGAAATCTCGGAATCATAACTTTTTTTATCGGTGATCGTCTTGCGGTTTATCTCGCGTATAACGTCCCCGCGCTTGAGTCCCGCACTGGCCGCAATGCTGCCCGCCCTGACGTAGCTTATATAGACCCCCGTGGTGGTGTCGCGTACCCCGAGTCTTCGCGCGGTTTCGGTGTCGAGCGGCTGCACGGTAATACCGAGCTTGGCTCCCGGCCCGTTCTTTTCAGTGTCCGGTCCTGCTGCCGCAACGTCCGTGCCCTCGTTCTTCGTGCCGACGGTAATAAAGAGACTCTTGGACTTGCCGTCGCGCACGACCTTAACGGCTACGCGCTTGCCCGGCACGGTGGAGGCCACCACGCGGGGCAGATCATTATACTCGTCTATCTTCTTGCCGTTGAAACTGACGACAATATCTCCGGCCTTTATACCCGCCTTCTCCGCAGGGTCTCCGACGTTGACCGAAGAGATAAGCGCGCCGTCGGGCGCCTTTAGCCCGAAGCTCTTGGCAAGCTCAGGGGTCAGCGACTGTATGGAGACCCCTATCCAGCCTCTCGTGACGTGTCCACGCTCTTTGAGCTGAACGAGAATATCTTTTACCGTATTGACGGGAATAGTAAAACCGATGCCCTGGCCTCCGGCGATTATCGCGGTATTTACGCCCACCACCTCGCCCTTCATGTTAAAGAGCGGCCCGCCGGAGTTGCCGGGGTTTATGCTTGCGTCTGTCTGAATAAAGTTGTCGTACGGCCCGGCTCCTATTACCCTGCCCTTCTGACTAACGATCCCGGCGGTTACGGTACCGCCGAGGCCGAACGGGTTTCCGATGGCCACAACCCACTCGCCGACCTGAAGGGCCTCGGAGTCCCCGAGGGTCGCTACCGCTAGCTTCTCCTTCGTCTCTATCTTAATGAGCGCGATGTCGAGCTTCTGATCCTTGCCTATTACCTTCGCCTCGTACTCCTTCTTCGACTCCGAGAGCGTAACGATTATCTCGGAGGCGTTGTCGGTAACGTGGTAGTTGGTTATTATGTAGCCTTCCGGGTTGATTATAAAACCGGAGCCGAGACTGTGCCGTTTACGCTCTCTCTCTTGTCCGTTATCGAAAAACTTCTTGAAGTCGTCGCCGAAGAAGTCGTCGAAGAAAGGGTTTTTGAATTCGGGAAAGGGCAACGTCTGCTTTTCGGAGATCTTCTGCGTGGTACTTATATTTACGACCGTCGGCGAGAGTGTGCGAGCCAGGTGGACAAAGTTGCTCTTGTCCGGCACCGTAGCCATTGCTTTGCCGTTGGCGCTCTCTTTCCAGAATTCCCCCGCTACGGCCTCCGTTTCAAGATCGAAACTGATGCTCAGGCCCGCGCCCACTACGACCGAGAGCAGCGCAACGAGAAGTACCGTCCTCAGACCAAAACCCTCTTTTGTTTTCTTCGCTCTTCTGTCCACTCTTCTGTCCATCTCCATCTCTCCGGTCTGTTCGTTCTTTGATTTTCTTTCGTCAGACAGTTACTCTTCAGGCAGTTTCCTTGACGTACCAGACCTTAAGCTCGGCAAGAGCATCATCCAGGAGCTTCGCCTCGGAGTCGGTAAGGTTGCCCGCTGTCTTCTCTTTTAAGAGCGCAATAAGGTCGATGGTCTGCTTGGCTACCACCGGGTCTTTCTCCTTCTGCTTTGTCACGGGGTTCTCTATGACCCCTAGCGTCATCAGCGCCGAGGAGGAGAGCGAGAGTATGAAGGAAGAGAAGTCCAGCTCCGGGAGAGGTCCCTTTGCGTTACCTGCTGTCTTACTAGACTCTGTAACCGATTCGTCTGTCATGGTGGACTGCTCCTTTGTCTCGCTGTTTTTTTTATGCTTTTAATTGTACCGTTCGCCGGGTACGGGCCTAGAGCTGCCGCTCGGTACTGTTACTGCCGTGGCCCGTGGGGCTAAGTTACTAAAGGCCTGCAAAAAAGCAGGCCTTTAGTAAAAAAATTCCGGCTAGACACCGGAGTTATAAAAGTCTCTCCGGCCAGGCTCCGGTTCGAGAGCGTCATTCGAGATTGCCGGCTCAGTCTACTCTTATCTTGACCGACTTGTCCGGCTCTTCAACCGTTTTCGGAACGGTGATCTCTAAAACACCGTCGAGAAAGTTCGCCGTTATCGACTCCTTCTCCACAACCTGCGGAAGGCTGAACTCTCTCTGGAAGGTTCCGTAGAAACGCTCCATGCGGTGGTAGTTCTCTTCGGAAAGATTCTTTATAAAACGCCGCTCGCCCTTGAGCGTTATAACGGACTGGTCTACCTCTATCGAGACGTCGGCGATATCAATTCCGGGCAGCTCGGCCTTTAGGACTATCTTGTCGCCGGTTTCGTAAATATCCACAGGCGGCAGCCACGCTCCGCTAGCAAGTCCGCTAGAGCCTTTGTACTGCATCAAGGCTTCATCGAAGATACGGCTCATCCGTTCCTGAAGAAAGATCAAATCTTTAAACGGGTCCCACCTTACAAAGGCCAACTCGTCACCTCCGAACTCTGTTTATGCCCAGTTTTACGCCGTCTCTTTTCGTACTTTTCCAACTACTATAATCTATTTAAAAACAAGGGTTTTGTCAAGCCTTCTCGCTCTCTGGCGCATCGGTTTCAACAGAAAAGGTCAGCTTCTGCTCTACAACCCCGACCACGACCTTTGCGCCCTCTTCGGTTTCGCCCTCCCGGGCGCCCTCGAGCAGTATGGTTGCAAGGGGGTCTTCAAGCTCTTTTTGCATAACGCGCTTAAGCGTGCGCGCGCCGTACTCAGGGTCGTAACCGGCTGTTGCCAGATGCGCCTTCGCCTCTGGCGTCAGCTCAACGCTGAGGCCGCGCTCCTTTAGCCTGTCGCCAAGAAGTGCAATCTGTATTTCCACTATAGACCCAATCGCCTCGGGACCAAGCGGGTGGAAGATTATCGTATCATCTATTCTGTTCAGAAATTCGGGCTTGAACGTAGCGCGTAGCGTCTCGGTAACGCGCCGGGTAATCTCATCAAAATCGCCCTCGCCAAGCTCCGTTATGTGGTCACTCCCGACGTTCGAGGTTAATATAATTACCGTATTGGTAAAGTCGACCGTTCTACCCTGTCCGTCGGTCAGCCGTCCGTCGTCTAATACCTGCAGCAGAAGGTTGAAAACTTCCGGGTGCGCCTTCTCCGTCTCGTCAAAGAGTATAACGGAGTAGGGTCTGCGCCGAACGGCCTCTGTAAGGTAGCCCCCCTCTTCGTAACCGACGTAGCCCGGAGGTGCGCCTATGAGGCGAGCGACCGAGTGCTTCTCCATGAACTCGCTCATATCTATGCGTATCATCGCGCGCTCGTCGTCAAAGAGAAATTCGGCCAGTGCGCGTGCGGTCTCTGTTTTGCCGACCCCTGTGGGGCCCAGGAAGAGAAAGGTGCCGACCGGGCGCGAAGAGTCCGAAAGGCCCGCTCTCGACCGTCTTATTGCGCTCGAAACAGCTGTTAGGGCTGCAGCCTGCCCGACGACCCTTTTACCAAGCTCGCTTTCCATTCTGAGTAGCTTCTCCCTCTCGCCCTCGAGCATTCTGGCAACAGGTATGCCGGTCCAATCGGAGACGATCTCGGAAATGTCCTCGCTATCGACCTCCTCTTTCAGCATGCGGTGCTCTTTCTGGCTGTCGCTCAAACCCTCGTTAGCTTCTCTCAGCTCACGTTCCAGCTCGCCGAGCCGCCCGTACTTAAGCTCTGCCGCGCGCGTCAGATCCCCCTCGCGCTCGGCCCTTACGGTTGCGGCCTTTGTGTCCTCTATCTCTTTTTTTATCCTCCGTATGGAGTCTATCTCCTTCTTCTCCGCGCTCCAGTGCAGTTGAAGTTCCGCGCTCTTGGCCTTTAGCTCACCTAACTCGTCTTCGAGTTTTTCGAGCCGCGCTAATGAACTCTTGTCGGTCTCTTTTGCGAGCGCCTCGCGCTCTATCTCAAGCTGAATAATACGCCGCTCGACCGTATCTATCTCCGTCGGCATGGAGTCTATCTCTATGCGCAGACGGCTAGAGGCCTCGTCAATAAGGTCTATGGCCTTGTCGGGCAAGAACCGGTCGGTAATATAACGGTTGGAGAGCGTAGCCGCCGTTACGATTGCGGAGTCGGAGATACGTATTCCGTGATGGATCTCGTACTTCTCCTTTAGCCCGCGCAGTATGGCGATGGTCTGCTCAACGGTCGGCTCGCCGACCTTAACGGGAGCGAACCTCCGCTCTAAGGCAGCGTCTTTTTCGATATGTTTTCTGTATTCGTCCAGAGTTGTGGCTCCAACACACCTGAGCTCTCCGCGCGCCAACGCCGGTTTTAACATGTTCGACGCATCGAGCGCGCCTTCTGCCGCCCCGGCCCCGACCAGCGTATGAAGCTCATCGATAAAAAGTATTATCTCTCCCCCGGCGTCCGTCACCTCTTTTAGAAGCGCCTTCAGCCGGTCTTCGAACTCGCCCCGGTACTTTGCTCCCGCTATTAATGCGCCAAGATCGAGTGAAAGGAGCCGCTTGTTCTTGAGCCCTTCGGGCACGTCGCCTGTGAGTATCCGTTGCGCAAGCCCCTCTACAATTGCGGTCTTCCCGACCCCGGCCTCACCGATGAGCACGGGGTTGTTCTTCTTTCGTCTGGACAAGACCTGAATTACGCGGCGCACCTCGGAGTCGCGTCCGATTACCGGGTCGAGCTTCTCGGCACGGGCCGAAGCTACAAGGTCTACCGTGTACTTCTCTGTCGCCTGATACTTCTCTTCGGGCATCTGATCCGTCACCCGCTCCGAGCCCCTTATGGAGGCGAGCGCGCGCAAAACCGCCTCTTTGGTCACGCCCTCGGCAGCCAGCACACCCGCTACCGCCGAGCCTTTTATAGAGAGAGTCGCGATAAGGATGTGCTCTGTGGAGACAAAGTCGTCCTTTAAGTCGGCTGCGGCTTTAAGAGCGCCCTGAAGAACTTCGTTCAACTCAGCAGACATATACTCGGTGCCCGGGGCGCCCTCGACCTTCGGAATTTTTTCTATCTCTTCTAAAAGTCCCTTCTTAATTACCGCCCGGTTTGCACCGATGCGCGCGAGCACTGGGCCGACCGTGCCGCCGGTCTGCTCAATAAGCTCACACATAAGATGCGCCACACCAATCTCCTGCTGTGAGGCCGCCCCCGCACGGGACTCTGCCCCGGACAGGGCCTCTTGCGACTTTATGGTAAACCGGTCGAGTCTCATCAAAAATACCTCCTAATAGTGCTCGTTACAATACAGCTTCTATTAAATAATTTATGACCTTAGGGGTCGATTGTCAAGCAAAGCCAAAGCCCCGGTGCAACTGGGTCAGCGCTCAATTGACAGCCGTGAACGAACGTTCTATACTAAAAGTATAACAACTTGCATACTGCACTCTTTTGAGTTCATTAACATTATAGAAAAGAGGCGCGTCATGAAGAAGATCCTCCTTCTTACTATTTTTATCTCGACCCTTGCTATCAGTTTAAGCGGCTGCGTAGCCGGGCCGCAGTACTTTCCATCCTCGCTCGAAGGAGAGCCGGAGGAGAGCATGGCCGAGCTTAAAGTAGACATGCGTACAAAGAGGCTGTTGATCGACAACAAGGTGGCCATAAACAGAGAGACGTACCTTGAGCCGGACCCGATCTTCATAGCCCCGGGATCCCACCAGTTAAGGTTCACGGTCTACGGCGAGACCACGCAGTGGCGCGACTTTACAGAGTCTATGAAGAGAAGGGGCTACACCCTAAGCGCGGACGGCAAGCTTTATGAGAGAAATGTCGGGGGCGTTCCGTTAACGCAGCGCGCAGACGCTGTTGCACGTTTCGGCTGGCACAAAAGAACAAAAGAGGTTCTTTTAGAGGCAGGCAAGGTCTATAACCTCTCCGGTTTTTAGCGCTCGACTCACCGGTTAGACCTTCGGCGCTTTCACGCTCACGGTTAGTATCGGTCTGCCTGCTCTCCACTTACCGATTGCCTTTTTCCCCCAAATATATGAAGATGGAACTGTTATGAGTAAGAAAAAAAGTTCCGAAATCTTCAGCCTGAGCAATGCAGACGCATGTGAGTCTCTGGCCTCGCGCGGTTTTCAAGAACCCGGCAGCGCGCTCAAAAACCTGAGCCTGCTCGCCGAGACCCCCTTTTCAGCCCATATAGACTCTGTTATCGAGGCCGCTATCGGTGCGCCGTCACCCGACGGCGCGCTCAACAACCTAGAGTCCATCGCTATCAGTTGCGGCGACGACGTCTTGGGAGAACTGCTAAAAGAGAGCGGCAACCTGGCGCGGCTCATAACCATCACCGGCTCTTCACATCAACTCTCAAGCTTCATAAGAAAGTACCCCGACGCGCTCTCCGAACTGTTGATCGACGGCAACCTGTACCGCAGTAAAGAGGCCGAAGAAATTCTAGCCGGAGCAATAGCAGCAACAGAGCCGTCTGGCGACCAAGAAGAGTTCGAGCGCGCGATTCGAGTTTATAGGAACAGAGAGTACTTGCGCCTCGGCGCGCGCGACCTCTTAGGCCTCTCTACCGTGCAGGAACTTACGCGCGAACTCTCGGACCTCGCCTCGGCGTCGCTCGAAGCCGCGCTCGCGTTCGCACAAAAGAGCCTGCAAGAGCGCTACGGCGCACCTATCGCTACCGATCCCGACAACCCGGACTCTAAAGAGCAAGAGGCCGAAGTCTCAATCGTCGGGCTCGGCAAGCTCGGCGGGCGCGAACTGAACTTCTCTTCTGACATAGATATACTCTTCGTCTACTCGACCGACGCAGGCGTTACAGCAGGCGTTGAGCCTGAGGCGGACGCAACTCTCTCTGAAGAAAAACGCGAGAGAAAGAGAGAGCGAAGTAAAATAGGCCTGCACGACTACTTCTCGAAACTCTCGACCCTCGTCTCCAAACTGCTCTCCAATGTTACCGAGGACGGTTTTGTCTTTCGTGTCGATCTCGACCTCAGGCCCGAGGGCCGAAGCGGCCCGATGGCAAACTCCCTGCACAGCTTAGAGGTCTACTACGAAACATGGGGACAGAGCTGGGAGCGGGCCGCGATGTTAAAGGCGCGCCCTGTTGCGGGGAGCAAGGATTTAGGCGAAGAGTTCCTGGCCACGGTGCACCCCTTTGTCTTTAGAAAGTACCTCGACTTCTCGGCCATAGAAGAGATAAAGAGGATGAAGGAGAAGATAGACCTCAGCCTCCTTAGAAGAAAGAGCGACACCATAGACGTAAAGCTCGGCACCGGAGGCATACGCGAAATAGAGTTCTTCTGTCAGGCCCTGCAACTTATACATGCAGGTAAAGACCCGTCGGTCAGGGACCGCTCTACACTTAGCGCAATAAAAAAGCTGCTGGCAAAGGGTTTTATAAAAGAGTCGGAGGCCACGACCCTTACCGACGGCTATATTTTTTTGAGAAACCTCGAACACAGAATTCAAATAGTGGAGGGACGCCAGACTCAGGTAATACCCGCTCACAGAGAAGAGCTTATCCGATTGGCGCGCATGATGGGTTTTTGTACTTCTGCCACGGTCTGCGACTACGAGGCCTTCTGGGAAGAGTACCGCACAGTTACCGGAGCAGTACATGCGGTCTACAAGTCGCTCTTCTACCGATCGGAAGAGGAGGCCGAAAAGGTGCCGGAAGAGTTCCGGCTTCTTTTTGCAGGAGTCGAGGCCGGAGTCGAGGACACAGCGACCGACACCGAAACAGAGGCAAAAGACCGGCTTACCGCACTCGGCTTTACCGACGCGGACTCGGCGCTCCGTAGCCTCGCGCTGCTGAGAAAAGGCCCCGGAGCCAAGCGGCTCGGCGCGCGCACGCAAGACCTCCTAGAGAGGCTCGGCCCCCGTTTTCTAGAGCTTGCCTCTTTGAGCCCGGAGCCGAACCGCGCGCTCAAGAACCTGGAGCGTTTCCTCTCGGTGGTTGGAGCGCGCACGGCCTACTACGCGCTGCTCGCAGAAAACCCGCGCGTGCTCGAAGAGCTTGTTAAGCTTTTTGGCACCAGCGAGTTCCTTTCGTCCGACCTTATAGAGCACCCGGAGAACCTAGACATACTTCTGTCCGAAGAGCTTGCCATTGCAGAGAAGAGCGCCGAAGAACTCTCTGCGCTCTTTACCGACGAGGTGCTCGGTAGCGCTAACGAGGAAAGGGAGTTCTTTTACGAAGAGCAGCTCGACCTGCTAAGGAGAGTCAAGAACCGGGAACTCTTCCGCATAGGGCTAAACGACATCTCCGGCGCGCTGGACACGCCCAAGGTTCCGCGCCAGATGACCCTTATGGCCGAGGCCGCGCTACAGACCGCCGTTAGCATCGGGCAAGTTGAGCTACTGAGGCTCTACGGCGCGCCCGCCCCTGAGACCCGCTTTGCGATTCTCGGACTCGGCAAGTTCGGCGGAGCGGAACTCCTCTACGGCTCAGACCTCGATAT
>JADFVP010000180.1 GCA_015222595.1 Pseudomonadota bacterium | reverse complement strand
TAAAGCTAATACCGTTTATCCGATTATGTACATTCTTTAGCCCAATCATCAACTACTTCTGTTTGAGAGAATAACCTATGAAAGTGTGCCTGGAGAGGGGCGAGAGCAGGCTTTTTACCTCCATAACGCACTCCATATCCAATTTGACATAATATCCATTATGCGACACACATGGTATGGAGGAGGAAGAGGCGGGGATTGCTGCCTGAATGAAGAGCCCATAAAGAAAGACCCCTTAAGGCCAACTACTGTGGCGCTCAAGGGGTCTTCTTATTTTAGTTCTATCTATCTGTAAGTATCAGATCTCTTAGTTCGCTACCTGATGGTACTCCTCTTCTAGTTCTTCATCAGATGAAGAACCGGAGGGTCCGCCCGTAAACTGAACCGATCCGTTCAGAGAACCGTTACCGGCATCCTCTGAGAGCTTGAACTTCGAGACCAGTACATGCAGATTGTCCGCCAGTTGTGAGAGGCCCTGACACGCTGCGACCGTCTGCTCTATTCCGGCGGAAGATTGCCGCGTTATGTTCGCGATACTCTCTATAGACTGAGAGATTTCTTCTGTAGTGGCCGACTGCTGCTCGGCAGCCGTAGCAACCTGAGCGACCATTCCGCCAAGCTCGTTTCCGGTCTCGACGATCTGCTTCAGGCTCTCACCAGCCTTTTCAGCCATACTGACACCGCTATCGACCTTTGCAAGGCTCTTGTCCATAGCCTCAACAGCGCCGTTGGTATCTTTCTGTATGCTGGTTATCATACCGGCTATCTCGCCTGTGGCAGTACTGGTCCTTTCGGCCAGCTTTCTTACCTCGTCGGCTACAACGGCAAAACCCCGACCCTGTTCGCCTGCTCTTGCCGCCTCTATGGCAGCGTTTAGTGCAAGAAGGTTGGTCTGGTCCGCTATATCGTTGATAACACCGATTATCTCACCGATTTTGGTGCTCGACTCCCCAAGTTCCTGTATAGAGGAGGCGAAGCTGTTGACCTCATCGGATATCTGCTTGATCATGTCTCTTGTTTCATCAACTACCTTGCCGCCCTCAGTTGCAAGGTCGGCGCCCTTCTGGGCATTCTCGGCGGTATGGTGAATATTCTGGCTGATATTGATCGCAGTGGAGTTCATCTCCTCTGTGGCCGTAGAGACCTGGTTCGCCTGCTCCTCCTGCGTCACTACGCCTCTGGAGAGTTCCTCTGCGCTTGCCTCAAGCTCTACGGAGGCGCTTGAGAGCTGTGCAGTGGTAGACGAGACCCCGGTTATCAGCTCATGGAGGTTCTCTACCATGTTCTGCATGGCTCCTAGGAGCTGTCCGGCCTCGTCAGTCCGGTTGTTCTCTATCTTGACCGTCAGATCCCCCTCACCCAGCTTATTGGCTACCTTTACGGCATAGCTGATAGGCCCTGTGATTATACGGGCGCAAAAGAGTGCGATCAGGAATGCTGCAATAAATGAAACGACTATTACGAACGCAAGAACGGTGTTGGATGTTCTCTGCGAAGCAAGAGCCGACTCTTTTGCCTCGGCCATAATACCGTCTACCGAGGTGGAGAGTTTCTGTAGCGTAGAGCGAATCTTCGCACTCGAAGCCTTCATATTCTGAAGGCTTGCAAGCTCCTGTCCGTTTATGTCATCGAATATAGGAGAAACGTACTTCTGAAGCTTTACTATCTGCTTCTTCGCGTTATTGAAGTGCCTCGACTTTGCCCTCGTAAAGTATGCCTCTTTCTTGCTTCCATCGGCCTTATCGATCCTTAGAGCCGACTTATGGGCCTTTATATTGGTAGAGTTGTACTTCTTGAGCATCTTGGCTAGTTTCGGGTCGTTGGTAGAGAAACTCTTGTACCAGATGGAGAAATCGCTCTTCGAGGCATCCGTGCTGCCTGAAAAAGCGACGTTGAACGCGCTGGCCTCTTCAAGGCTGTCTATCCACGCGGCAAGCTGTACGCCGGTAAAGTAGAGAAAGCTCTTGAGGTCGTACTCAGCACCCTTATAGTTGAAGATGTAGTCGGCCTTCTGGTTATGAACGGTAACAAGTTCATGTGTAGCCTGCTTAAATTCATCACCTTCTACCGCAGCTTTATCAGCAAGGTCTACAACCTCCCTGTTGCCGCTCTTAGAGATAAATTCGATCTTTTCATCGAAGGCCTCAAGTGCAGTATCTATCTCAGAGCGAATAACCCCAAGACCGGTGCTGTTATTTACGTACTCTCTGGAGCCGGATATGGCGGTCTCCACGGCCAAAAGCGCCGAATCGGATGCGTTCTTTACGGGCACAACCTCTTCCACGATCGTTTCTGTGGAGTCAACTATGCCGCGAATCATTACTATACCGGTCAGCCCTGCCACCACAACCAGCATGGCAACACCCATAAACCCGACCATGAGCTTGTTCTTAAGACTCAAATTCATACTGTATCTCCTTGCATGAGTTGGCCGGCTTCTAGTTTACGTGTTCAATGTGCTTTAGAACCTCAGAGAGTTCGTCCTTGACCTGTTCGAGAAGGTCTGAGTCGCCGCTGCTCTTGTAGTCTCTAAGAGCGATGATGGCTGTTGCCGGATGGAGTACCGCATCCATATGGCTGAGCGCTGGGCTAAAGTGGTCGATGGCGTCGAAATCGATGCCGTTCTCGTTTACGAACTCACCGTCGTGCCAGGCGGGCTCTATCTCATCGAGTGTCATATTCGTCATGTTGTCGGCATTGGCTATTACAAGTTTCATAAGTTTTGCATGCTTGGGGGCTTTTTTGGCGTACTCTTGGCAGCCCTTAACACCTATTGCGATCAACTTCTTCTGATCGGCGATAAGCGCATCCACATCCGAGACCGATCCGCTAAGAACTGTTTTTATTGTATTATTGGCAACCTTCTTGTAAGTTGCGGTGTCCATGGCGAGTGCCGGGGAGAGCGAAGCAAAAGTAAGGGATGCGGCTACGAGCAGTGACCAAAATAGCTTTCTTTTCATAATAGTCTCCTTGTTACAAAGCGGTGCAGTGTGAGTGGATTTTTGGCCTATGCCAGTGGATCTGTCTGGTGCGTGATGGATACAGGTTCTGAGTATTAATCTTTGCTGTATAATTGTATATCGGATAAGTAATCCTATAACTTTAATCGTCCTTTAATGTTCGCCGATAAAGCCTGAGTAACTGGCATGAAAAACCCCCTGAGAGCATGGCTCTCAGGGGGTTTTAAACTCTTCTTTGGTTCTGCTTAGAACTCTATTGCAAGCTGTGCGGTACACAGAGTTCTGTTTAAACTAGAGTCGTCGTACTCGCCTTTAATGACTTCAAATGCAAGAGTAACGTTCTCATAGAGACCGTAACCGACCGCTACGCCGTACTGTCTCTGCGGTTCGGCAAGGAAATCGGTGTTAGCCTCAACCTTAAGAGCAACCTCTACTCCACTGTTGTAGTGGTACGCAAGCTCTACGTTGTATGCGCTAGGCTTGTCGCCCTCTCCGTCATTGTTGGCGTCAAGGTCCGCTACAGCATAGTTGTCGGCTGCGGTAATGTACTCGCCTTCGAGCGTATACTTAGAGTACTCATAGGAGAAGTACGCGCCCTGCCCTGCAACCGTATTCGTTCTATCTCCAACAAGCGCTGATACACCGCCGGTCTCGGCAAAGTCAGACAGATAGTAAGCGCCTAC
>JADFVP010000035.1 GCA_015222595.1 Pseudomonadota bacterium | reverse complement strand
GGGGTGCGGCTCTCTTAATTTCTGTTGCCTGCGAGGGGTTCGAACCCAAAATATACCACCGAACTCTGGACATACCCCTTCCCCGGCCCTATATTATCTTCTGGAAACACTGCAAGAGGCAGATTTAATAGCGAGATTAATAGAAAATTACAGTACTGAACAGTTTAAGGAAGGTATATAAGAGATGACTGAGAAGAGAATGGAGTTTAAGACCGAAACCACCCAGCTGCTCGACCTTATGATCCACTCCCTCTATTCGCACAAGGAGATTTTTTTAAGAGAGCTTATTTCTAATGCCTCCGATGCGATAGACAAGGCTAGGTTCGAGTCTCTGACCGATACGGCGATATCTGAAGATGGCGGGGAGGGCGGGTTCAAGATAAAGATCTCTATCGACAAAGAGGCCGGTACTCTGTCCATTGCCGATAACGGCATCGGCATGACCCGCGACGAGGCGATAACCGAACTCGGTACGATAGCGCACTCCGGGACCAAGGAGTTCATAGAGGCTCTTAAGGAGAGCAAGGGCAAGGAGAGTCCTGAGCTTATCGGCCAGTTCGGCGTCGGCTTCTACTCCACTTTTTTAGTTGCAGACACGGTAACGGTCCTGTCGAGAAAGGCCGGGGCAGACTCCAAGAGCGGCATCAAGTGGGAGAGTACGGCAGACGGCTCCTTTAGCATCGACGACATTGAAAAGGAGACCAAGGGCACCGAGATAATTCTCCATATTAAGGAAGATGAAAAAGGGTACCTCGACGACTATGAGGTGCGCGGGCTTGTAAAGAAGTACTCCGACTTTATAGAGCATCCGATAGCTATGGACGTAGAGAAGGAAGTGGATAGCAAAGAAGCAGAAGGCAAAGAAGCAGAGGGCGAGAAGGTCAAGGTTACAGAGGAAGAGACGCTGAACTCGCAAAAGGCCCTCTGGCTAAAGAGCAAGAGCGAGATAGAGCCTAGCGAGTACAACGAGTTCTACAAGCATATCTCTCACGACTATACCGACCCGTCCGATACCATCCACTATAACGTAGAGGGAACCTCGGAGTTTACGAGTTTGCTCTTCGTTCCGGCTACCCGTCCGGTAGATATTCTTTACAAGGAGTACCAGATGGGCCTCACCCTCTATGTGAAGAGGGTCAAGATTCTGGAGCACTGCGAGAAGCTTCTGCCGCAGTACCTGAGGTTTCTAAAGGGCGTAGTGGACTCGTCTGATCTTCCTCTTAACGTATCGCGCGAGATGCTTCAGAACAACTCTCAGGTCGATGTCATAAAGAACAGCATCACAAAGAAGGCGCTCGGCAGGTTCAAAGAGCTTAAAGATAAAGAGTACGACCGGTACGTAAAGTTCTACAAGGAGTACGGCAGACTCTTGAAAGAGGGGCTCCACTTCGACTTTGAAAGAAGAGAGGCTATAACCGATCTGCTGCTCTTTGCGTCCACCAAGACAGAGGGCGACTCGCTCAGAAGCTTTGAGCAGTATGTAGGCGACATGGGCGAGGGACAAGAAGAGATCTTCTATATAACCGCCACTACAATCGAAGAGGCCAAGAACTCTCCGTACCTCGAAGTCTTTAACGAGAAGGGGCTTGAGGTTCTGATTCTGCTCGATGATATAGACGATATGATTATGGGCGGGGTCGAGTTCAAGGGCAAGAAGCTGAAATCTGTCATAAAGGGCGACCTCAACGTAGATAAGGAAGAGACTGAAGAGAAGAAGGAGCTTGAAGAGAAGTTCAAGGGCCTTATTGGCTCGGTAGCCGAGACTCTTAAAGAGAACATCGGTGGAGTGCGGGTCTCTTCGCGTCTAAAGGATTCGCCTTGCTGCCTTGTGCCGGACGAAGGCGCTATGGACCCGAACATGGAGCGGATGCTGAAGTCCATGGGACAGGATATACCGGAGCACAAAAAGACGCTAGAGATAAACGCTACCCATCCTTTACTGGAGAAGATGGCGGCTCTTCAAGAGGCCGACGCCGAGAGCGAGCTTCTAAAAGAATACACTGAAGTTCTTTACGACCAGGCCCTGCTCTTGGAGGGTTCGAAGCCGAAGGACTCGACCGCATTTGTCAACAGGGTGGCCAAGATCATGGCCGGTAGTGCCGTGGAGCCTAGCTGAGTTCTGTTTTTTTAGGTTTTAGAAAAGCCCCTTCCGCTCTAGAGCGGAAGGGGCTTTTCTATTGCAAGCGTATTGTAATGGTTTTCGGTCTACGGGTTTTTGGGTTGTGCGGCTCTATTCGTAGGTACAATTGTGGCAGGTTCGCTCTCGCCTGTCGTATTCCCGTACGCAGCAAGGTATGCCTCTGCAAAGACCCCGACCCTGTGCCTGCCGAGGTAGCAGTGGATGTAAATGGACTCTTGCACGCCGGTCGTTTCCGCCAACTGCCGCGCCTTCTCTACAGCCTTTGCCACAGTCGCCTTGTTAGCCTTGCCGTTCAGTTTTATTATGCCCATCGGGAAGTTTACGACCTGGAGGCCGTACTTTCCGGCGGCCTTTGTTTCGGCCTTAAAAAGATCCTTCTCCAGCGGGTTCGACGCGTCCATCAGGTTCACGAACCCCACGACACCTATGCGCTTTAGCCTCTTTATCTCGCGCTCGGTCGGGTACGGGCCCACGAGCACTCCGGGCGTAATCTCTCGCACGTCTCCGCGAATGAAGCTCATCGGCAGGGTGTCGGGTTTGTAGACGTTGTAGAGCCCGAAGGCGAAGAGCGCCACCGAGACTACGACTATGATCCAGACCTTCTTCTCTGTGCTCATTTCAGTTCCTTAAAAGAGGTAGTTGAGTCCGGCCTTATAAGATTCACTGCTGTAACCGGTCGAGGTCTCAAGGGCGCTCTTGCTCCACTTCGCCTCTGCTTCCACGCTCAGGTTCTCCCTCACATAGTAAGTCGCGCCAACGCGGAGCGCTCCCGTGAACTCGCTCTTGGTGCTGTTCTGCATGCCTGCCGTTGCGGTTGCGTAGTAGAGCAGGCGGTCGTTTTTTAAGAAGCCCTTGATGTTGAGGTAGAGGTCGTTAGAGAAGACCTTGCCCGGGTTGTAGTACCCGCTGAAGGTCTTCTTCGAAAAATCCCTGTACTCAGGAATGTAGCCGATCGTGAGAGTGTAGTCCGGCTCCTTTATGATGGTTCGCGCTACGTTGCCCTTTATGCGGTAGCTGGTGTTCGAGTCGGAGTAGTCGCGGTAGCCCGCTGTTGCGCTCACTGTCGTTCTTTTAAAGTCTCGAATAGCGGTTGCCGAGTAGCTTGTAACCCTGATGTTGTTCCGTATAAGTTGCGGGGTGTCGAGGTACGGCGAACGGCTTATTGAGGTGATACCCCGTAGCTTGCGAGCGAGCTTCGCCTCTGCGCGTACTCCTGCGGTAACGTAAGAGTTCGATATTGAGCCCGACTCTGAGTTCACTGCTGACACTGATGCAGAGACCTTCACCTTCTTTGAAACGCGTACCGAGTCTTTGAGCTTTACTACCGTCGCCCGCCCTTTGTCGCTAAGCCTCTTGACGTTGTAGCGCGACAGAGTCAGATGGAGCTTGCCGACTCTGTTGTGATTCAAGTACCCGATAGCCTTTAACGATTCTATCTCGTTAGAGTCAGAGTCGCTCGACCGCGCACCCTTTATCGAGAGCGTTGGGCCTGCGTCCCAACTGACGCGCCTCTTTAGTCTGCGTGCCTCTTTATTGTCCGGTTTTAACGTCAGTATATTATCAAGCGCTTCTATCGACTCAGTGTGTTCGCCGCTCCACCAGAGCGTGCGCGCAAGACCGTCGAGCGCACTGATGTTCTCCGGGTTCGTCTTTATGATCGCCCCGTAGCCCTCTATTGCGCTTTCGTAATCGCCCTTCCACGACAGTACACGCGCTCTGCCTACAAGGGCCGAGGTGTTGCCGGGGCTGTCTTGCAAGACAGCCCCGTATTCTTTAATGGCTAAGTCGTACTCTCCTGTCCAGGAGTGGATGCGCGCAAGTCCGAGTCGTGCGCCCCGGTTCTTCGGGTCTTCGGTAATGATAGAGGCGTAGGTGGCTTTGGCGTGGTCGTACTTGCCGCTCCAGCCGAACATGGTCGCAGCCTCTGTTCTGAGCCGTATGCTGCTTGAGGCGGAGGAGTTTTTTGCCGCGCGCAGGAACAGATGAGCTGCGTCCACGTATCGCTTGGCCCGCTTAAGCTCCTTGGCCTCTGCTATCAGTTCTGTGGCGCTCTTTTCTGTGCTGCCCGGCCCGGACTCGACAGTAGCAGAGAAGGCAAAGGACGGGAGCAGCAGAGTGAGGGCAACGAGAAACGCAAAGAGTCTTTTTTTCATAGGAAGAGTTTCCTCAATAAAGTTTTTAAATTAACCTTTTGTAGCCTCGGTCTTAGGCAATCCATCTTTTTTTACTTTGAAGCCGTGCTTGGTTACATGCTCCCAGCCCTTCTTTCTCCTGAAGAGCGCGTTCAGTAGAGCCTGAGTTCTCCATAGACTTATTATCTGCCGGTAGCCGAAGTTCTCCACCACCCCGTAGAAGAGCAGCAGCAGCAGGTTCTTTATCTTAGGGTACCGTCTGTATGTTATTTCTTCTAGCAGAATTGCGCCGGTCGAAAAGAAGACGCCTAAGAGCACCGCGAGGGTGAGAAAGAGCATCAGGAACTCAAGGTCTATGACGCCTGCAAAGAAGGAGGCGGTAACGATACCGTACCCAAGTATCTCGATAACGGGGCCGAAGAGTTCGATGAGGAGCTGGTACGGCAGCGCAAAGAAGCCGATACGGCCGTAGCGCGGACGCCCGAACATACCCCTGTAGGCGAAGAGCGTTTCGGCAAGCCCGGTATGCCACCTTCGCCTCTGCTTTGCCAGCATACTGAGCTCTCTTGGCGCCTCGGTCCAGCAGATGGGATCCGGTATGAAGTTTATGCTGTACTTCTGCCCGCTGTCGAGCATCTTTTTGTGAACCCTCAGCACAAGCTCCATATCTTCACTCACTGTCGTGTGGACGTAGCCGCCGACGGACTGGACCGTCTTTTTGTGGAACATAGAGAAGGTGCCGGAGATGATAACGAGCGAGTTCAGGGCGCTCATTCCGGCGCGACCGAAGAGGAAGCTCCGTATGTACTCCACTATCTGGAGCCTTGAGAGCGAGTCGCTCGGAAGCGCAACCTTTACGATCTTGCCGTTCTCTACGGTAGAGCCGTTCACTACGCGTACTATGCCGCCTGTTGCCTTTATCAGTTCCGGCTTCTCTATTATCGGGCGCATGAGGCTCAAGATAGCGTCGGCCTCCAGTATAGTGTCGGCATCTACCGAGCAGAAGTACGGGGTGCGCGACACGTTTATGCCGACGTTCAAAGAGTCGGGCTTTCCTGAGTGAACCGTGTCTACTATCACGAGGTTCGGCATGTCGGGGTTCGTGTAGAAACCCCTTACCGGGGCAGTCTCTATTATATCGCGGTAGACCGTGTCGGTACGGCGGAGCGAAAAGCCGTCTATAAGACTCTTTAGGGTCGAGTCCGTTGAGCCGTCGTTTATGACCAGTACCTCGTACTCATGATAGTTCTGCCTCAAGAGAGACCTGACGGAGTCGACTATGTTCGCCTTTTCGTTATAAGCGGCGATAATAACGGAGACCGGCGGGGCCATGGCCGGGTTGATGGACTCCTGGTACGCTCCGTAATCGACTCTCAACAGGTGCTTCAAGATACCCCATACCGCAGCGGTGAAGAGAATGAGGTAGAGTATGTTGGCCAACACGTAGTAGCCGAGCACAAGGTTGTTGAACCAGATTATCGATATTCTCAGGTATTCGAGCACATTGGCTCCTGCTTACTGTCTGGTGTCGGGCTGGGGCCCGGCACCTGTTTCGATTGCGTTCAGTATCTCTATAGCCATGGTACGTTCTCTTCTGCCCATACCCTCGCGCGTAAGTTTCATGATAACTTCCGCCGGTACTCCCGTGCCGCTCGACACCAGCAGGCCTGCGATCTTTACATAGACCGCAGGGGGGATGGTGCCGCCGTTTATTAGCGGCGGCATCTGTTCACCGGAAGTGCTGCTGGACACAGAGCCATTGGGGCCGTCTATGGGCGGAAGCCGGTCTCTGTTCTTAAGAACGAAGTCCACCAGAGAGTCTATTATGCCGGAGTGCGCAAGCTCCTCCTGTACCTGCTCCCTAGTGTACTGGTCGTTGCTCTTAAGGTACTGCTCTACGAGCACAAGGTACGCCTCTGCGCCTATTGTGCCCAGAGCCGTGGCAGCGGCAGAGCGTACCTGCCACTTGTTGTCTCCGAGCCGCTCCTTTATGCACTCTATGGCTATCGGATCCTTAATGAGTCCGAGGGCGCGCACTACATGGAGACGCACGACCCAGAACGGGTCTTTTGTTTTGGTTATCAGCGAGAGCGGCGGCACCGAAGAGATGTCGGTTATCTTGCCGAGTCCCTTGGCTGCTTTTGCCCTGACGTCGCGCTCGGTGTCGGTAAGGATATCTATAAGGGGCTGGATAACGGCGTGGGTTCCGATCTCCGCTAAAATATCGACCACTGCCGCGCGTACCCGCCACTTGTCGTTCTTCAGTTCCGGCAAGAGGGTCGGGAGAGCCCGGTCGCCGTAGGATATCAGAGCTGATTTTATTATCCTTATGGAGCTTTCCTCATTGTGGATGGCTACCCTCTTTATCTGGTTGACCAATGCCGCTACCGCCTCACTGGAAAAGCTCTCATCGCTCTTTACCTCTCCGAGCGAGTAGGCCGCCATGTTCCTTACGTCTCTCTTTTCGGAGTCGAGGGCTTCTATTATGTGTGTCACGCTGCTGGCGCACTTTAGCCGACCCAGTTTTTCAAGCGCAGCGGCCTGCTCCCACTCTTTGCCGCTCTTGAGCGTACCGATATAGAGGCCGGTGTAGCCGAGGAGATCGAAGAAGAGCCGTATGTACCCTTTGTTCGCCTCCGGGCTCTTTAACGCACGGAAGAGTTCGCCCTCTATCGCTGTCCAGCCCGCCCCTCCGGGGGGTCTTCTAAGGAGCGCGATCTCTGTGAATTCGGTGTTTGACGCAAGCGAGAGCATGGGCTCGGCGCATGCCGCGCGCTCAGAGTCCAGCCGGGCGTGTAACCGGCCAGTGTAGTACCTTCTGCCGATGATTATACAGAACGCGGCGAGGTCTAGCCCGAGTATGGTCAGGATGACAATATGCGTAATTAGAATCATCAGTTGATTGCTCGGAGAGAGGTTTTTAAGTAGAACTGTGCCATAACCTACCTTATCGGGCATTTCAGCTAAAACTGGAGTGCCTGCCCGGCACAACCACTGAACTTACATACTCTTTATCTGTCGATTGGGGGCAAGTGAGAGGAATGAGAGAGAAAGTTAAAGGTAAGACGAGAGGGACTGACGAGTACAAGGCAGTTGGGCCGGGCGCGCTGGCGCGTTAAACTAGCACCGGTTATAGCATATGGGTGGCGTCGCCAATGCTCCGCGAGGTACGTCAGGCGGAGCCGGTTTGGGCCGAAAATACTTGACAACCCTATAGAAAACAAGTATCTTAACTCTTCACAGATACATTTGAATCGGCCATTAAAAGAGCTTGTAGCAGACTGCTGAGCCTACAATGAAGCAGTTGAGTAACTAATACTGCGTCTATGCGGGATATGGAGAAAAGCTTCATGAGCTTCATCTTGACCTTCATACTTATGTTTATCTTCTGGGTGCTCCTCTCCGGGCACTTCGGCCTGATCCTTATGGTCTCCGCTGTCGTCTTCTCCCTTCTGGTAGCCTATCTTTCGCACGATCTTCTTCTTGGCCGTGCCTCTTTGTCCGCGCTTGTCGGCACGAGTGTCCGGTTTCTCGTCTACCTGCCGTGGCTCTTCTGGGAGATAGCCGTCGCCAACTTCGACGTCATCTACAGAACGCTCCATCCGGGTATGTTGATAGACCCGGAGATGGTGACGTTCGACCCTAAGTTGAAGTCCGATGTGGGCATAACTATTCTTGCCAACTCCATTACGCTCACTCCCGGCACCGTTACGGTAGTTGCCGTTAAGAAGGGCGACTTCAAGGTTCACTCTCTGACAAAGGGGGCCGACATGGGGCCGATGGTAAAGAAGGTCAAATGGATAGAGGGGGAGTAGGGGTATGAGCGGAGGGGGAGTGAAATGATGTTCGGTCTTGCGGCTCTCGCAATCGTGATCTCGGCTGTAATGGTGCTCTACAGGGGCATAAAGGGCCCGCGCGTCTACGACCGCCTGCTCGCCATAAACTCTATGGGCACCAAGACGGTGATTCTTATAGCGTTGATCGGCTACATTTACGAACGGCCCCACTTTCTCGATATCGCTCTCGTCTACGCGCTCATCAATTTCATAGGCACTATCGCATTTCTAAAGTACCGCGAGACCGGGAGGCTCGACTAGATGGGTATAGGGACTATAATCTGCGGCGTACTCCTCTTTATAGGCTGCTTCTTTATACTCGTGGCCTCAATTGGGGTCTTGCGCTTTCCCGACTTCTTCACGAGGATCCATCCTGTGGGCAAGACCGATACGCTCGGTCAGGCCTGCGTGCTTGTCGGGCTCATCTTCTTCCAGGGCTTCGATTTTATAAGTATAAAGCTCTTGATAATAGTTATCTTCCTGCTGGTTGTAAACCCGACGGCTACCTATGCGCTTGCGAACGCCGCGTTCGTCTCTGGGGTTAAGCCGTGGAAGAAGGGAGATCCTCGCCAGTAGTGGAGGAGTGCAGGGAGAGGAGAACCTCTCTTTTTTCTGTCGGTATTTTTGTACCAACTCAGTAGAAGGCGTTCATGATTAACGTAATAGAAATTATATATCTCTTTATACTTGTTGTCTGCTCCGTTGCGGCGGTGCGTATGAAGGACCTGCTCAGCGCGACCGTCGTGCTCGGAGCCTATAGCCTCATTATGGCTATCATCTGGATGGACTTAAATGCCGTGGACGTGGCCTTTACCGAGGCCTCGGTAGGCGCGGGTATAACGACCGTGCTGATCATTGCCGCGCTCTCCAGAACAAAGAGGGGAGAGTCTGTGCCGGATGTAGGCGAGCAGCGCAGAACGAGAAAGGCGCGCAGGTTCAAGAAGTTTGTCCTCTTTATAGTAACGCTCTGCACCTTCGGCGTGCTCGTTTACGGCACAATGGATCTGCCCGACTTCGGAGACCCCGACGCCCCGGCGCGCCACCACGTTGCCGACCGGTACATAGAGAAGGCGCATGAAGAGGTCAATGTGGAGAACTTTGTTACGGCCGTGCTGGCGAGCTACAGGGGGTACGACACGCTTGGCGAGACCACCGTTATCTTTACCGCCGGACTCGCTATTATGGTGCTTTTAAGGAGAGAGAAGAGTTGAACGACCACGTCATAATCCGGACGGTCTCGAAGATCCTTATTCCGTTTATCCAGCTCTACGCCCTCTACGTGCTGGCGCACGGAGAACTTGGTCCGGGCGGCGGGTTTCAGGCCGGAGCCATCTTCGGGGCCTCTATAGTGCTCTACGTCCTCGCCTTCGGGCTAAAAGACGCAAAGCGGCGCTTTAAGAGCAAGGTTCTCGATACTCTTACCTCCTCCGGTGTCTTTATCTTCGCCACGGTAGGAAT
>JADFVP010000179.1 GCA_015222595.1 Pseudomonadota bacterium | reverse complement strand
TTACTATTTTTTTAAGCTCATTAGCTTTAATGGGAAAAGGCGGCATGATTATCATGGTGTCGCCGATTGGGCGCGTAATTACCCCGTCTTTTCGCGTCTCCATAGAGACGCGATACCCTACCCGCTCAACCATTGCGAATCGCGCCTTTGTCTTTTTGTCCTTAACGAGTTCTATTCCGGCCATCAGTCCGTGCTGCCTGACGTCGCCTACGTGTCCACACTCTTTTAGAGGTTCGAGGAGTTTAGCCATAAGTGCGGCACTCTTCTTTACCTTCTCGATCGTCTTTCTTTTCTTGAAGAGGTCGAGGTTGGCGATTGCCGCAGCGCACCCAAGCGGGTTGCCGGTGTAGGTGTGACCGTGGAAGAAGGCGTTCAGCTCTTCGTACGGTCCGAGGAATTTTTTGTAGATCTTCTCCGTGGTCAGCGTGGCGGCAAGGGGCAGGTAGCCGCCGGTTATGCCCTTGGCAAGGCAGAGAAAGTCCGGGCGAACCCTCTCCTCGTCACACGCTATCATGTTTCCCGTGCGGCCAAAGCCGACTGCAACCTCGTCGGCTATAAGGTGCACGTCGTACTTTTTTGCAAGGCGCGCCACGCCCTTTAGAAAACCCTTTGGTGCGGTAATCATTCCTGCGGCCCCCTGCACGAGCGGCTCGATCACTACGGCAGCAACCTCTTTGTGGCTCTTCTTTAACAGATTTTCGAGAGAGTCAAGGCAGGCTATCTTGCAGCCCGGGTAACTCAACTTGACCGGACAGCGGTAGCAGTAGGCGTATGGCGCGTTGAGGGATTTGAAAAGAAGCGGCCGGAATTTTGCGACAAAGGCCCCGACTTCGCCAACACTCATCGAGCCGAAGGTGTCTCCGTGGTACGCGCCGGTGAAGGAGACGAAGCGTTTCTTTTTTTGTTCACCGTTCTGATGCCAGTACTGGTACGAGAGCTTTAAGGCCACCTCGACCGCAGTGCTTCCGTTGTCCGAGTAGAAGAGGCGCGTGAGGTTTTTGGGCGTTATCTCAACGAGCCGCTCTGCAAGCTCTATAGAGGGGACAGAGGCGAGCCCCAGCAGCGTCGTGTGCGCGATTTTGTCGAGCTGCGCCTTTACGGCGTTGTCTATCTCGCGCACCCTGTGACCGTGCACCGTAACCCAGAGCGAGCTGGCGGCGTCGAGGTACCGGTTGCCGTCTGTATCTATAAGGTAGTTGCCCTCGCCGCGCTCAATAACGATAGGGGTAGACTTTTCCCACTCGCTCATCTGCGTAAAGGGATGCCAGACGTTTGCCTTGTCGGCCTCTACCAGTCTTTTGGTTCTCTTGCTCTGTCTTTTCATCTACTCTTTTCTCCTGAGGCTGAGGCTGATCTTTTTCCTGAGACGTAGAGCACGTCGTAGGTGGCGCTTACGGTTCCGTCAGAGCTGCCGAAGCGCTCTTTGTAGATACGCGCTGCTGCTTTTAGTATCGCGGTTCTTTCTCCGAGGTTCTCTTTTGAACTGTTCTCGTCGGGCACCGGGACAGTTTCGGTCCGTCTGAACGCGCCGATCTTTTTAAGGCGTCCAAGCAGTTCGTACATGTTCGAGTACCTCTTCTCTATCGTTACTCTCTCAATGCGAATATCACAAAAGCCCGCTCTGTTCATTTCGTCCTCTATCTCGGCAGGCTCTTTGTACGGTGCAAGCTGTTCTGTTTGTGGCCTGTTCTTCGCCCCAGACGTAAGTCTGGCTGTTGCTTCAGAGTAGCTCTCGCTCAGTTCCGGCAGGGTGAGCGGTCCGAGTGTCGAAAAGAGAAAGAGCCCTCCGGGTGTGAGCACGGATGCGGCCTCTTTGAATGCGGTCTCTGTATTGTCAACCCACTGGTAGACGAGGCTGGAAAAGCAGTAGTCGAAGGTAGAGGGGCCAAAGGGCAGGGCTTCGGATTCGGCACAGAGAATCCGGTGCGACTCTTCAGCGCTGTTTGCTTGGGCTGAAAGGTCGCGTGAAAGTTCACGCGCTCGTTGCACCATACCGCCCGCGATGTCGGTCTGCCAGACTGTAAGGGCCGGGTAGGCCGCGTTGAGAGTGCGCCCAACGGAGCCGGTGCCGCAGCCAATGTCGAGAGCGCGGCCAGTTACCGTTTCGACTTCCATGTCAGAGGAGTTGCCGTTGGCAACGAAGGCAGTCTCTATGGCCGACTCTACCGAGGCCTCGACCCTGTGCGTAAAGTGGTGCACCAGCCCGCAGACAACCTCTCTTTGTACCTCCGAGTTCGCCTCGTAGGTCGGCGCGGCATGAGAAAAGCTGCTCTGTATTTTCTTCTTATCCAGCAATCGAGTTTACCTCTCTAGGGTCTTTATAAAGTCTATGACGGTTCTGTTGAACCGATCGCGTTCGGTTATAAAGGGCGCGTGGCCGGCCCCTGTAAAGCGTGTCATTGTAGAGTGAGTAGATTTTTCAAGTAGCTCGTGTAACGCTCGGCCTGCCTCAATGGGGCAGACCAGATCTTCGGTGCCGTGAATTATAAGGGTCGGTACTTTCAGTGCTTTGGCCTCTGCTCTTAAGTCGATAGCTCCGAGCGCGGCGAGCGCGTTGGTGATTTCAGTATAGTCGAATGTCGGGTAGCAGCCCGGCGGGCGTCCACTGCCGGGCTCTGTACAGAGTACGGGGCCCGGTGGAGCGTAGCGCGAAATAAAATCTTTAGCCTCCGCGCTCTTTGCCTCTTCCGTAGTGAAGTTCAATGGGTAGAACCCTTTAAGCGTCTCTTCAGCACTCTTTCGCATTCCCTCCACCATCATTCTGACGCGCGCTCTCGGCGTGCCGAACTCAAAGCCGGGTCTTGTAACAAAACTCGCGCCGGTGCTTACGAGCACGAGGCCTTTAAAGAGTCCGGGATCTTTAGCCGCAGCGCTTAGAAGCGCCATGCCGCCGAGGCTCCACCCTATGCCGATGATGGAGCCAGTGTCCGTGCCATTCGACTTGGGGGCTGCGTTTGTAACGCGGGCAATTTCGCGCCCTGCCGGATCGAGTGTCTCCGAGTCCCAGTTCTCAACTCCGCCGTGGCCCGGTAAATCGAGCGCGTGGTAGACCCGACCACCAGCGATCTCTTTAGCGGAGCCGTCCCAGACGGAAGAGTCCGTGGCCCAGCCGTGCATAAAGAGTAGCGAGGCGGCGCTTTCCATCACGCTCCCTTTTTATCAGTAAGTGAAGAGTCAACGGCACTGGTGATCGCGCCGAGCGCAATGGAGAGTTCCTCTTTAGTGTGCGCAGCGCTCAGAGTAACACGCAGGCGCGATGTGCCCTCTGGTACTGTCGGCGGCCTGATGGCCTGAATGAAGAGGCCGGAGTTCTCAAGCGTTCGGCTAACCTCCGTGCTTTTGGCTGCCGAGCCGACTATAACCGGAATGATGTGCGACTCGCTCTCAAGCGTATCTATACCGGCAGTTTTAAGTCCCTGGCTCATCTGCGCCCTGTTCTCTTCGAGCCGGGCTCTAAGTTCCGTACCGGCAATCACGAGTTCGAGCGATTTCAGGCTTGCATACGCGAGCGCGGGCGGCAGTGCGGTGGTGTAGATAAAGGGTCGCGACTTCGACACTAGCAGTTCTATCATCTCGCTGGAGCCGGTGACAAAAGCGCCGAAGGTGCCAAAGGCCTTGCCGAAGGTTCCGACACGGATAATATCCGGAGCCTCTATGCCGAGCATTTCCGGTGTGCCGCGCCCGTACTCGCCGAGCGCGCCAACTGCGTGCGCGTCGTCGAGAATGAGCGTTGCTCCATATTTCTTGGCGAGGCCGAGCAGCTCAGGAAGAGGCGCGAAGTTACCGTCCATGCTGAAGAGCCCCTCGGTTATTATCAGACGGCGCTCGGTCTTTGAGCTTTTAAGTTTTCTCTCCAGCGACTCGACACCAGAGTACCGGTGTACTTTTGCTCGGCTTAAGATACAGCCGTCTACTATCGAGGCGTGGTTGAGCCTGTCGGAGAAGATCTCGGTTCCGCGCCCGGCCAGAGCGGTAATAACCCCCAGGTTGGCGTTGTAGCCGGAGTTGAAGAGCAGCGCAGCCTCTGCGGAGAAGAAGTCCTTTATGCACTCTTCGAGACAGCGGTGCGGTGCCATTGTGCCAGAGACCAGCCTTGAGGCACCGGCCCCCACGCCGTACTCGTCTACGCCTCTAGAGAGCGCCTCTTTTATGGCCGGGTGGTTGGCTAGCCCTAAGTAGTCGTTGGAGCACAAGAGGAGCTGTTCTTTAGAACTTCCGGCGTCTTTTACACGTACGCGCGGCCCCTGCGCGCTTTCGATACTTTTGAGTACGCGTCTTAGGCCTGCGTCTTTAAGTCGCGCCAGCTCTTCAGTTATGTCGGTTTCGATTTTATTCATTATTTGCGGGCTATCCGCTCAGTGCGCCTTTGGGGTGAGCCCAAGGTCTTTGAGCATATTGAGGTCATCTTCGGTACTTCTTCCGGGAGTGGTGAGGTAGTTGCCGATCATCATGCCGTTGGCGCCTGCGGCAAAGAGCATGCTCTGAAGGTCGCGGAGATTTACGTTCCGGCCTCCGCAGACGACAATGTCGGTAGTCGGCATCATCAACCGGTAGAGCGCTATGATCTTCAGGCACTCGCGCGGTGTCAAGTTATTCGATTTTTCGAGCGGCGTGCCGGGGCGCGGGTTCAGAAAGTTTATCGGCACAGAGTCTACGCCGAGTTCGGTGAGCGTCTCGGCCAGCTCAATCCGATCGTCCCACGACTCTCCGAGACCGAAGATGCCGCCGGAGCAGACATAGAAGCCTGCCTTTTTGGCGTTGCGCACCACTTCTACGTCCTCTTCGTATTTGTGCGTGGTGCAGATATGAGGAAAGTACGAACGCGAGGTCTCGAGGTTGTGGTGGTAGCTCTCAAGGCCCGCGCTCTTAAGCCTGCCCATTGTCTCGGGCGTAAGGTTGCCGAGCGAGGCGCACCGTTCCACTTCAACCGTCTCCTTCATTCCCTTTAGCGCGCCGATAAGTTTCTCTACGTCGCGCTCTTTCTCCACCTTAGTTCCACTCGTTACTATGGAGAACTCTCTGGCCCCTGAGGCCTCGGCCTCCTTTGCGCTTCGAATAATATCTTCGGACTCCACCATCGTGTGGCTCTTTATGTCGGTGGCGTAGTTGACGGACTGGGAGCAGAAGGAGCAGTCCTCGGCGCACAGGCCCGTCTTTGCGCTCGTAATCGCGCACAGATCCACTTCGTCTCCCTTGTGCTTCTTCCTAACCTGCTCGGTTACGGCGAGTATCTCTGTAATACGCTCTTCGCCAAGCTCGACGAATTTGCTGGCCTCTTCTGAAGAAAGCCCGGTTCCGTCCATGCCCTTTAAGAGGGCTATCTCTAGTATTTTCATACACTTATGAGTACCATAAGAGGCAGACGATTGTCAACCGATTTGGATGTTGGGTTTACAATAGAGAGCTTAAGGTGAGGGTTTTAAAAAACAGGGTGGGAACATCCCGATAGCTTGGATGCCTTTAGCACAGCGATAGAAGAGTAGAAAGTTGTGCCGTTCACCTACAAACAGACGCTTCAGGGCAAGGTTGAGAACTATCGATTACCAGAAGAAGTATTGCACCTTCTC